>JBQGCR010000029.1:0-2135 GCA_052038585.1 Kineosporiaceae bacterium | reverse complement strand
GCCCGCGACCGTGCCGCGGCGACCCTGCGCACGGCCGCGCTGCGCCGCCTCGCCCGCCGGCTCGACGTGCCGCGGGACGCCTCGCCGGACGACGTCGTCGCCGTCCTCGCCCCCGCGTCCGCACTGCCGCCGGCGCAGGTGCACGCGACGCTCCTCGGCCCGCCCCCGGCCGACGACGCCGGGCTCGTCGCCCTCGCCGACGCCCTGGACCACCTGGAACGCTCGATCGACCACGACAGGAAGGCCGTCCCGTGACCGAACCGCTTCCCGCAGAGCCGTTCCCCGGCGACGACCCGTCCGCCGCGCCGGCCGGCCCCGCGGACGCCGACGCCGCCCGGGAGGCGCTCGGGCGGGTCCGCGCCGAGGTCGCGAAGGCCGTCGTCGGCCAGGAGGCCGCCGTCACCGGGCTCGTCATCGCGCTGCTCTGCCGCGGCCACGTGCTGCTCGAGGGGGTGCCCGGTGTCGCGAAGACCCTTCTCGTGCGGGCGCTCTCGGCGTCCCTGAGCCTGCGGACGACCCGCGTGCAGTTCACCCCGGACCTCATGCCCGGCGACGTCACCGGCTCGCTCGTCTACGACGCCCGCACGGCCGAGTTCTCCTTCCGCGAGGGCCCCGTCTTCACCAACATCCTTCTCGCGGACGAGATCAACCGGACGCCGCCGAAGACCCAGGCGTCCCTGCTCGAGGCCATGGAGGAGCGGCAGGTGTCCGTCGACGGGCTGCCCCGCCCGCTGCCCGAGCCGTTCGTCGTCGCCGCGACGCAGAACCCCGTCGAGTACGAGGGCACCTACCCGCTGCCCGAGGCCCAGCTCGACCGGTTCCTCCTCAAGCTCGACATGCCGCTGCCCCCGCGCGACGTCGAGCTCGAGGTCCTCGCCCGGCACGCCGCCGGCTTCGACCCCCGTGACCTCGCCGCGGCCGGCGTCCGCCCGGTCGCCTCCGCCGCGGACCTCGCGGCCGGTGCCGCGGCGGTGCGCCGGGTCACCGTGGCCCGCGAGGTCATGGGCTACGTCGTCGACGTCGTCCGCGCGACCCGCTCGTCGCCGGCGCGCGCCCTCGGCGTCTCCCCGCGCGGCGCGACGGCGCTGCTGTCGACGGCCCGGGCGTGGGCGTGGATGACGGGCCGGGACTACGTGACGCCGGACGACGTCAAGGCGCTCGCCCGGCCGACCCTGCGGCACCGCGTCCAGCTGCGGCCGGAGGCCGAGCTCGAGGGCGTGAGCGTCGAGGGCGTGCTCGACGCCGTCCTCGCGACCGTCCCCGTCCCACGCTGAGGCCTCGCCCGTGGCCCTGACCGGACGCTCCGCCCTGCTCGCCGCCGCCGGGCTCGTCCCCGTCGCGCTCGTGCCGGGGTGGGCGACGCTGCTCGGGTGGGCGGCGCTGTGGCTCGCGCTCGTCGTCGTCGACGTCGTCCTCGCCGGCTCGGTCCGCGGCCTGGTCGTCGAGCGCGCGCCGCTGCGCCCGGTGCGGCTCGGGGAGCCGGTCGAGGCGGCGCTCGTCGTGTCGAACACCGGCCGGCGGCGGGTGCGCGGCGTCCTGCGCGACGCGTGGCAGCCGAGCGCCGGCGCCTCCGGGACCCGGCACCGGCTCGACCTGCCCGCGGGGCAGCGCCGCCGCGTCGTCACCGCGCTGCGCCCGACCCGGCGGGGGGACCGCCGGGCCGAGCACGTCACCGTCCGCTCGACCGGACCGCTCGGGCTCGCCGCCCGCCAGCTCACCGTCACCGCGCCCGGGACGCTGCGGGTGCTGCCGCCGTTCGGCTCCCGCAAGCACCTGCCGAGCAAGCTCGCCCGGCTGCGCGAGCTCGACGGGCGCACGGCGCTGCGGGTCCGCGGCCAGGGCACCGAGTTCGACTCCCTGCGCGACTACGTCGTCGGGGACGACGTGCGGTCCATCGACTGGCGCGCGACGGCCCGGCGCCAGCAGGTCGTCGTCCGGACGTGGCGGCCGGAGCGGGACCGGCGGGTGCTCGTCGTGCTCGACACGTCACGGACGTCGGCCGGGCGGGTCGACGGCTACCCCCGGCTCGACGCGGCGATGGACGCCGCCCTCCTGCTCGCCGCCCTCGCCTCCCGCGCCGGGGACCGCGTCGAGCTGCTCGCCGTCGACCGGCGCGTCCGGTCCCGGGTCGAGGG
>JBQGCR010000028.1:0-1828 GCA_052038585.1 Kineosporiaceae bacterium | reverse complement strand
ACCACCTGCGCGGCGCTGGCGTCCGGGGCCTCGGCGAGGACGCGCAGCCGCACCCCGAGGGCGACGGCCGGCGGCTGCATCATCCGGGCGAGCTGGCCGCCGCCGACGACGCCGACGACCGGGAAGCCGCCGGGCGGCCGGGAGACCTCGGAGGGGGTGTCGGGCACGGGTGGAGCCTAACGAACGGCTCCGCGCGCCCGGGGTGCGCCGGCCGCCGGGTCAGACGCTGCGCGTCGCGACGCTGCCCCAGATCGTCGGGGTGTCGAGCACGCCCCACCGCAGGCCGGTGCCGCGCGGGATCGACACCCGCTGGCTGAACCGTCCCGTGGCGTCGGCCTTGACGGAGGTGACGCGCTGCCAGCCCTGCGTCGTCCACCGGTCGAGGACGACGGTGCGGTCCGGCCACCCGACGTACCGGGCCGCCACACTGTGGAACGCCCGGACCCGGCCGGTCGCGGTGACCACCGACCCGGAGCGGGACGTCGTCACGTCGACGACCGAGTTGGCCCGGACGTCGACCGGGAAGGTGTCGCCGACGGGGTCCTGCGCACCGACGGGCGTGTACCCGAGCACCCAGCGCTGGGCGCCCCAGCGCGGGACGTCGACGGAGAAGAACTCGACGGTGGGCCGGAAGACGGTCGGCCGGTCCGGCTCGGCGGCCACCCGCAGGCTGAGGCCCCACGGCGTCCCGTCGAGGTCCGCCAGCGCCGCGAAGCCCTTCGTCACGGGCTCCCGGGCGACCCCCGTGACGGCGACCGTCTGGGTGAAGGCCCCGACCCGGACCTTCGCCGGCGCGTCGGTGGCGACGACGTAGGTGCCGCCGGTCGTGGCCGCGGCGACCTGACCGGTGCGGGCGACCTGGACGGCCTCGGCGACCGGCTTGCCCGCGGTCGCACCGTCCGTCGGGCCCGCGGCGGCGGGCAGGGGGACGGCGACGACGCCGGCGACGACGGCCGCGGCAACGGCCCGGAGAAGCTTCATGAGGTCGACCTCGTGGGGACGCAGGGACGGTGGCCCGGCACACTCCCTGCCGGCGCGACTTGACACTGTAGGCCACGACGTCAAGTGCCGGCGAGGATCCGGGACGCCGTCACCCGGGGTCCGAGGGCGGTCGTGCGCCGGCGTCGGCGCGCGGGTGCGTACTGTGCCCGGGTGGAACGCCTGCGCGCCCTCCTCGGGGTCCTGCACCGGGAGCTCATCAAGTTCGGCGCCGTCGGCGCGGTCGCGTTCGTCGTCGACGTGTACCTCTACAACGTCCTGCGCACCGGCTGGTGGCCGGCCGACGACGGGCCCCTGTCCACCCGGCCCGTCACCGCCAAGGTCGTCTCCACGAGCGTCGCCGTGCTCGTCGCCTGGCTCGGCAACCGCTACTGGACCTTCCGGCGCCGTCGCCGCGCGGCCCGCAGCCGAGAGCTCGTGCTCTTCGTCGTCATGAACGCGGGCGGGCTGGCGATCGCCAGCGCCTGCCTCGTCGTCTCGCACTACGTGCTGGGCCTGCGCAGCCCGCTCGCCGACAACATCGCCGCGAACGGCGTCGGGCTCGTCCTCGGGTCGGCCTTCCGCTTCTGGGCCTACCGTACCCTCGTCTTCACCGAGAGCCGCCCCGACGGGCAGGTCTCAAGCCGGTCCGCGGTTCCGCCGAAAGGCTGAACGGACGCGGCCCGACGAAGGGGACGATCACGGGGATGCCAGGACAGTCCGCACGGTCGCGCGTCGCGGCGGTCGCCGCGCTCCACACCCGCCGCGTGCCGGGCGCGCCCAGGTGGGCGGGCGCCACCCCCGACCGCCCGTCCGGCCCCCCGCGCAGCCAGGTCACCACGGCGCCGGC
>JBQGCR010000027.1:0-3527 GCA_052038585.1 Kineosporiaceae bacterium | reverse complement strand
GCCGGCGCGCTCGTCGTCCGGCGGGGCACGCCGATGCTGCCCGTCCTGCACGGCGGCGGGCAGGAGAAGGGGCTGCGCTCCGGCACCATCGACTACGCCGCGGCCCGGGCCTTCGCCGTCGCCGTCGACGAGGCGGTGACGACGCTGCCCGAGGCCGCGCCCCGCCTCGCCGCGCTGCGGGACCGGCTCGTCGCCGCCGTGCGGGCGGCCGTGCCGGACGCCGCGCTGCGCGGCGACCCGGACCCGGCGGGCCGGCTGCCCGGCAACGCGCACTTCACCTTCCCCGGCTGCGAGGGCGACTCGCTGCTCTACCTCCTCGACGCCCGGGGCGTCGAGGTCTCCACCGGGTCGGCGTGCCAGGCGGGCGTCCCGCAGCCGAGCCACGTGCTCCTCGCCATGGGGGTCGACGAGCACGAGGCCCGCGGCGCGCTGCGCTTCTCCCTCGGCCACACCTCGACGGACGACGACGTCGCGGCCCTCGCCGAGGCGGTCGGCCCGGTCGTCGAGCGCGCCCGCCGGGCGGGCCTCACGGCGGTGCGCCGGTGACCGCGCCGCTGCGGGTGCTCGCCGCGATGAGCGGCGGCGTCGACTCCGCCGTCGCGGCGGCCCGTGCCGTCGAGGCGGGGCACGACGTCGTCGGCGTCCACCTCGCCCTGTCCCGCACCCGGCCCGCCGAGCGCGCCGGGTCGCGCGGGTGCTGCACCGTCGAGGACGCCGACGACGCCCGCCGCGCCGCCGACGTCCTCGGCATCCCGTTCTACGTCTGGGACCTGTCGGAGCGGTTCGAGGCCGACGTCGTCGAGGACTTCCTCGCCGAGTACGCCGCCGGCCGGACGCCGAACCCGTGCGTGCGCTGCAACGAGCGGATCAAGTTCTCCGCGCTGCTCGACAAGGCCCTCGCGCTCGGCTTCGACGCCGTCGCGACCGGGCACTACGCCCGCCGCGTCGACACCCCCGACGGCCCGCGGCTGCACCGGGCGGCCGACCCGGCCAAGGACCAGTCGTACGTGCTCGCCGTCCTCGACCCGACGGCGCTGTCGCACGCGCTCTTCCCGCTCGGCGACACCGTCAAGGCCGACGTCCGCGCGGAGGCGGAGGCCCGCGGCCTGCTCGTCGCCGACAAGCCGGACAGCCACGACATCTGCTTCATCGCCGACGGCGACACCCAGGGTTTCCTCGCCGCCCGGCTCGGCGCGCGGCAGGGCGACGTCCGCGACGAGGCCGGCGCCGTCGTCGGCCGGCACGACGGCGCGTACGCCTTCACGGTCGGCCAGCGGCACGGGCTGCGCCTCGGGGTGCCGGCGCCGGACGGCCGGCCGCGGTACGTCCTGTCCGTCGAGCCGGTCTCGAACACCGTGACCGTCGGGCCGCGCGAGCGCCTCGCGGTGACGGCGCTCGCGGGCGCCGACCCGGTCTGGTGCGGCCCGGCGCCGTCGGCCGGCGACCGGGTCGCCGTCCAGGTGCGCGCCCACGGCGCCCCCGTCCCGGCCCGCGTCACCTGCGTCGCCCCGCACGTCGAGGTCGCCCTCGACACCCCCCTCACCGGCGTCGCCCCCGGCCAGACCCTCGCCCTCTACGGCACGGACGAGGACGCGACCCGCGTCCTCGGCAGCGCGACCATCACCGCCACCCACCGCCCGTGATCATGGACGACACCGCCGTGATCATGTACGTCACCCCCCAAGCACGGGAGCAGCGTCCATGATCACGCCTGCAGCGTCCATGATCACGGGGGAGGGGTGGCGGGACGTCGCGGGGCGGGGGAGCGCCGTCGGGTCCTGGCCGGGGACGGACGTCGTCGACGCCGCCCGGACGGCGTTCGGCGAGCTCGGGGACGCCCCGCACGTGCCCCACCTGCCGGAGCTGCCGGACCGCGGGCCGGGGGCGGACCTCGTCGGGCGCGGCGCCGGGCTGCTCGTCGAGCTACCCGTCGACCTCCAGCCGTCCGGGTGGCGCCTCGTCGACCGCCCGGGCCGCGACGCCGAGCGCACGGCGGCGTGGCTGCGGCAGGACCTCGACGTGCTCGCCGAGGTCGCCGACGGCTTCGCCGGACCGCTCAAGGTCCAGGTCGCCGGGCCGTGGACGCTCGCGGCGTCGCTGTGGCTGCCGCGGCTCGAGCGCGCGGTCGTCGACCCCGGCGCCTGCCGCGACCTCGTCGCCTCCCTCGCCGAGGGCGTCCGGCTGCACGTCGCCGAGGTGCGCCGGCTCGTCCCGGGCGCGCACGTCGTCGTCCAGGTCGACGAGCCGTCCCTGCCGGCGGTGCTCACCGGCGCGCTGCCGACGGCGTCGGGCTTCGGCCGCCTGCGGGCCGTCGAGGAGAACGTCGCCGTCGAGGGACTGCGCGAGGTGCTCGACGCCGCCCGGTCCGCGGGCGCGACGACGCTCGTCCACTCGTGCGCCCCGGACGTGCCGGTCGACGCCCTCGTCCGGGCCGGCGCCGACGGCGTGAGCCTCGACGTCTCGCTGCTGCGGGCGCGCGGCTGGGAGTCGGTCGCCGCCGCCGTCGAGGCCGGCCGCACCGTGTGGGCCGGCGTCGTCCCGACGACCGGCGACGTGCCGCCGGCCCGGTCCGTCGCCGACGGCCTGTGGGCCGCCTGGCGCCGGGTCGGGCTCGGGCGCGAGGAGTCCGAGCGCCTCGTCGTCACCCCCGCCTGCGGCCTCGCCGGCGCCTCGCCGGCCCGGGCGCGCGCCACGCTCGCCCGGGTCCGCGACGTCGCGGCCGCCTTCGCCGAGACCGCCGGCGAGAGCGGCTGACGGCACGCGACCGCGGTGCGCCTGTGACACACCTGTGACCCTGCGACGACGGCGCCGCCGAACGCGGTCGCCAGCCTCGGGGCATGACGACGACCCTGCAGCCGCCGGACCCGCTGACCGCCGCCCCGGTGCCCGGACCGGACGCCGTCCGGCGCGCCGCGACCGCCCTCGCCGGACGCGTCGTGCGCACCCCGGTCCTGTCCGTCCCCGAGCTCGACACCGTCGCCGGGGCGCACCTGCACCTCAAGGCCGAGAACCTCCAGCGCGGCGGCTCGTACAAGCTGCGCGGGGCGACGACGGCGCTGCTCGCCCACGTCGCGGCCCGTCCGGGCGTGCCGGTCGTCGCCCAGAGCACCGGCAACCACGCCGTCGCCGTCGCCCTCGCCGCACGGGACCTCGGCGTCGGGGCCACCGTCGTCCTGCCGCCGGACGCCCCGGCCGCCAAGGTCGCCGCCGCCCGTGGCGCCGGGGCGCGCGTCCTGCTCGCCGGGCCGGGCCTCGCCGGGCGCCGGGCGCTCGTCGAGCGGGAGTGCCGACGGACGGGCGCGCGGGCGGTCGACGCCTACGACGACGCCGACGTCGTCGCCGGACAGGGCACCGCCACCCTGGAGCTCGTCGAGCAGACCGCCGCCGCCGGCGCGCGGCTCGACACCGTCGTCGTCCCCGTCGGCGGGGGCGGCGGGATCGCCGGCGCCTGCCTGGCCGCCCGCGCCGCCGGCCGCCCCGACCTCGCCGTCGTCGGCGTCGAGCCGGTGGGCAACGACAGCCTGCGC
>JBQGCR010000026.1:0-9326 GCA_052038585.1 Kineosporiaceae bacterium | reverse complement strand
GCCGCGCGCAGGGCGAGCACCTCGGCGTGGGCGGTCGGGTCGCCGGTCGCCTCGCGGGCGTTCCAGCCCTCGCCGACCACGGCGCCGGACGCGTCGACGACGAGCGCGCCGACGGGGACGTCCCCGGTCGCCAGGGCGCGGCGGGCCAGGTCGAGCGCGCGACCGACGAGGACGACGTCGTCCTGCGCGTGACGGGGCGAGGGCGAGGTCAGCGCAGCGCCTCGAGCAGCTCGGCGAAGCCGGCGGTCTCGCCGACCTCGGCGAGCACGGCGCCCGGGTCGTCCCCGCGGGTCTCGGCGAGGCGCCGCAGGTCCTTGGCGGGGACGCCGAGGTCCTCGAGGAGCTCGACCTCCCCCGCCCACGCGGCGAGCATCGGACGCTCCGGCTCCTCGGCCGGCGCGTCGCCGTCGTCGGACTCCCCGTCGGACCCCTCGTCGTCGTCCCCGGCGCCCGCGTCGCCCTCGAGCTCCTCCTCGGCGTCGACGTCCGCCGCGGGCGCGAGCAGCGGCCCGTAGTGGCTGTGCGCGGACGCGGGCAGGTCGGAGACGAAGAGCCGGGGCTCGTCGTCGCCGTCCACCCGCACGAGCGCGAACCACTCGTCCTCGTGCTCGACGACGGCCAGGACCGGCTGGTCACCGACGGCCACGGACCGCAGGGCCTCGGCCAGGTCGTCGAGGTCGTCGTACTCCTCCACCTCGACGTCCCGAGCCTTCCAGCCCGAGCCCGACTTCGCGATCACTGCAGTGAAGTACGCCACGGCGCTCATCGTGGCACCAGGCGCCCGCTCCCCGCGAGGAGGTCCACCGCGATAGGTTCACGTCCCATGCGGTTGCACGTCGTCGACCATCCCCTCGTCGCCCACAAGCTCACGGTCCTGCGGGACGAGTCCACGGACTCCCCGACGTTCCGCCGGCTGGCCGACGAGCTCGTCACGCTCCTCGCCTACGAGGCGACCCGGGGGGTGCGCGTCGAGCCGCACGACATCGTCACCCCGGTCTCGCCGACCACCGGCATCCGGCTGTCGGCGCCCAAGCCGCTCGTCGTCCCCATCCTGCGGGCGGGCCTGGGGATGCTCGACGGCATGGTCCGGCTCGTCCCGACGGCCGAGGTCGGCTTCCTCGGCATGATCCGCGACGAGCAGACCCTCAAGGCGAGCACGTACGCCAACCGCCTGCCGGACGACCTCTCGGGCCGGCAGGTGTTCCTCCTCGACCCGATGCTCGCCACGGGCGGCACCCTCGTCGCGGCGATGGAGTTCCTCTTCGACCGCGGCGCCACCGACGTCACGGCGATCTGCCTGCTCGCCGCGCCGGAGGGCGTCGCGGCCGTCGAGGCGACGTTCGGCGGGGACGCCGCCGTCACCGTCGTCACCGCCGCCCTCGACGAGCGGCTCAACGAGCACGGCTACATCGTCCCCGGGCTCGGCGACGCCGGGGACCGGCTCTACGGCGTCGTCTGACGGCGACACACCGGCGCGCCCTCCCGTCCCCGGGGCCGCAGAAGGTGGATGCTGGCGGCACCATGGGTGAGCAGTGCCACCGCGAGAGGAGGCGGACATGACGAGAGCGCGCAAGATCATCGGCGTCGTCGTGCTGATCTTCGTCATCTACGCCGTCCTCAACAGCCCGGAGCAGTCCGCGAACGTCGTCAAGGACGCCTTCGGGCAGATCGAGGACGGCATCCGCGCGATCGGACGCTTCTTCGACACCCTGCTGCGCGGCTAGGAGCCCGCCGGTGCCGGCCGCGGTCACCGTGCCGAAGGAGCTCTACCGCTACCTCGGCGAGACCGAGCGCGTCGTCCTCCTGCAGCGCCGGCACTGGCTCCAGATCACGGAGCCGGTCCTGTCGGCCGCCGGCGGGCTCGTCCTGCTCGGCTGGGCGACGACCGCCGTCGACGGGCAGCAGCCGACGACGAACGTGCTCGTCGTCCTCTACCTCGCCGTGCTCGCCCGGACGGTGTGGAAGTGGGTCGACTGGCGGCGCGACCTGTTCGTCGTGACGAACTACCGGCTCATCAACCTCTTCGGGATCATCTCGCGCAAGGTCGCGATGATGCCGCTCGGCAAGGTCACGGACATGAGCTACATCCGTTCCCCGTGGGGCAAGCTGCTGCACTACGGCACGTTCAAGATCGAGTCGGCCGGGCAGGACCAGGCGCTGTCGAAGATCACGCTCGTGCGCGACCCGGACAACACCTACCGCGCGATCACCGAGCTCATCTTCAAGCCGCCGACGCGCCGCGCCACCGACGGCCCGCAGCGGCAGAACCGGGACACCGCCCTGCCCGTGCACCAGCCGACCGACGCCTGGTGGAAGCAGTAGTCAGCCGCTGACCCGCTCGACGAGCGTCGTGGGGACGACGACGCCGCCGTCCGGGCCCGGCTCGACGCGGCTCGCGGGCTCCTCCCCGAGCCCCTCGTCGGCGAGCCGGCCGAGGAGCATCCGGACCATGAGCCGGCCCATCTCGGCGAGCGGCTGGGCGACGGTCGTCAGCGGCGGGTCGCTGTGCGCGGCCGCCTCGACGTCGTCGAAGCCGATGACGGCGACGTCGTCCGGCACCCGCCGTCCCGCCTCGCGCAGCGCCCGGAGCGCGCCGAGGGCCATGAGGTCGCTCGCGGCGAAGACGGCGTCGAGGTCCGGCGCCCGCTCGAGCAGCGCGGTCATCGCCGCGTGTCCGCCGGCCTCGGAGAACCCGCCGACCTCCGCGTCCCCGCGCCGGACCCGGCGCCGTCCGGCGCGCAGGGCGTCCTCCCAGCCGTCGAGCCGGTCCCGGGCGGCGACCATGTCGAGCGGGCCGCAGATCGTCACGACGCGACGGCGGCCGGCGCCGAGCAGCCGCTCGGTGGCCAGCCGCGCGCCGCCGCGGTTGTCGGCGTCGACGTGGGACACGGGGACCTGCGGGCTGACCGGCCGGCCGGCCTGGACGACGGGGATCCCGGTGCGCGCCAGGGCCGCCGGCAGCGGGTCGGGGTCGTGGAGGGAGACGAGCAGGACGCCGTCGACGTGCCCGCCCGCGGCGTACCGGACGAGCTTGTCCCGGTCGCTGGCGAGCCGGGCGAGGGAGAGCACGAGGGCGACGTCGGTCGTCGCGAGCTCGGCGTGGACGCCGTGCGCGAGGCCGGCGAAGAACGGGTCCTGGAAGAGGCGGTCCTCGGTCTCGGAGACGACGAGGGCGACGGACCCGCTGCGCCCCAGGGCGAGCGAGCGCGCGACGAGGTTGGGCCGGTAGCCGAGCCGGTCGGCCGCCTCGAGCACCGCGCGCTGGGCGTGCGCGCTGACGTGCCGCTCGCCGTTGAGGGCCCGGCTCGCGGTGCCCCGCGAGACGCCGGCCTCCGCCGCGACCATCTCGAGGGTCGGGCGGGGTGTCGGGTCGAGCATGCGGACCTCCGGTGGCTGGGAGCGCTCCCACGGTGCCAGGTCGCCCGGCCGGCGACAACCGCTTCGCCCGATCAGCCTCAGGGGCGGCGCTCGGCGGCGTCTAGGGCCGCGGCCTCGTCGGGGGTCGGCGCGGAGCCGCCGAGGTGGGCCGGGACCCACCAGCGGTCGGCGGCGTCCCGCGGCTGCTGCGGGTAGGTCCGGGCGAGGTGGTCGGCGAGGTCGGTGAGCCGGCGGTGGAGCAGCGCCGTCTGCTCGTCCATGTCGTCACGCTTGCCGGGCGTCCACGGCTCGCCGACCGCCATCGTCACGGCCTTGCCCCGGCCCCGGAAGTCCCGCGGGGTGCCCTTGGAGTAGATCCGCTGCCCGCCCCACACGGCCATGGGGATGATCGGGACGCCGGCGGCCGCGGCCATCCGGACGGCACCGTTCTTGAGGTCCTTGACGACGAAGGACCGCGAGATGGTCGCCTCGGGGAAGATCCCGACGATCTCGCCGGACTTGAGCGCCTTCATCGCGTCGCGGAAGGCCGCCGTCCCCGCCGAGCGGTCGACGGGGATGTGGTGCATCCCCCGCATGAGCGGTCCGGACACCTTGTGCCGGAAGACGGCGTCCTTGGCCATGAAGCGCACGAGCCGCCCGCTCGGCTGCGCCGCGAGGCCGCAGAAGGTGAAGTCCAGGTAGCTCACGTGGTTGCTCGCGAGCACCGCCCCGCCCGTGCGCGGGATGTTCTCCGCACCCTCGACCGAGAACTGGATCCCGAGGGCACGGAAGGCGGTCTTCACCGCGAGGATGACCGGTGGGTAGACGTAGTCCGACACGGCCGCGAACCTACCCGCTCGGGCGCACTCCCTGCTCGGGTCAGCCGGCCGGGTGGAGCAGCACCTTCGTCCAGCCGTCCTCGCGGGCGTCGAAGCGGCGGTACGCCTCGGGCGCCTCGTCGAGGGACACCTCGTGCGAGACGAGGAACGACGGGTTCGCCCGACCGGCGAGGATCAGGTCACGCAGCTGGCGGTTGTAGCGCTTGACCGGCGCCTGCCCGGTGCCCATCGACTGGCCCTTGGTGAAGAACTGGCCGTACTTCCAGCCGATCCGGCCCTCCTGGGCGCCGGGGTCCTTCGCGCCCGGGTCCTGCGGGACGTAGACGCCGACGACGCCGATGCCCCCGGTCGTCCGGACGACGTCGACGAGGTTGTCGAGGACGAGCTCGGGGTGCTCCTCGCCCGACGGGTCGTGCGCCTGGTAGCCGACGGCCTCCACGCCGCGGTCGACGCCGAGGCCACCGGTGGCGTCGAGGATCTGCTCGACCGGCGAGGCGGCCGAGAAGTCGACCGGCGTGCAGCCGATCTTCCCGGCGAGCGCGAGCCGGTCCGGCTCCTTGTCGACGACGAACACCTGGGTGGCGCCGCAGATCATCGCGCTGTGCGCGGCCATGAGCCCGACCGGCCCGCCGCCGAAGACCGCGACGCGGTCGCCGGGCTCCATCCCGCTCAGCTGCACGCCGTGCCAGCCGGTCGGGAAGATGTCCGAGAGCATCGTGAAGTCCTTCTCGAAGTCGCTGCCCTGCGGCAGCTCGAGGAGGTTGACGTCGGCGAACGGCACCCGGAGCAGCTCGGCCTGGCCGCCGTCGTACGGGCCCATGTTCGCGTAGCCGTAGGCCGCGCCGTCCATGCCCTCCGTCGGGTTGACGTTCGTGCAGAACGACCACCAGCCGGTGTTGCAGTTGCGGCACTGGCCGCAGGCGATGTTGAACGGCACCGACACGCGGTCGCCGACCTTGACGCGCGTGACACCCGAGCCGACGGCCTCGACGACGCCCATGTTCTCGTGGCCGAGGACCTTGCCCTCCTCGACGCTCGTGCGCCCCTCGGACATGTGCAGGTCGGAGCCGCAGATGTTCGTCGTCGTGATCCGGACGACGGCGTCCGTCGGCTGCTCGACGGTGGCGTCCGGACGGTCCTCGACGGCGACGTCCCGCTCACCCCGGTACACGAGTGCCTTCATGGTCTCTACCTCCACGCATGCTTGAAATTGGACATAAGCCCCGTGCCCCTCGTCCGTGGACCGCAACCCGCCCGTCACCGCTTTCCCAGGTTGCTCCCAGGAAAGTCCTTGAGCGTTCACGCACGCGTGGTTCACTGATCGGGCACGGACGATCTTGTCCGTGCCGTCCGCACCTGCCGGGGAGGCACCCATGTCCGTCGACGCCCACACCTGTTCCTGCTGCGCCACGGCCGACGCCGCGCAGACGCCGGCCGGCGCCTCCCGCCGCACGGTGCTGCGCGCCTCGGCCGGCGTCCTGGCCGGCGGCGCGGCGCTGTCCCTGTCCGCCTGCGGCTCCGACGACGACGGTGGCGCGACGACCGGCGGCGGGGCGACCACCCCGGCCGACAGCGGGGCGACGACCCCGGCCGACGGCGGCTCGGGCGCCGAGGCCCTCACCCCGGCGGCCGACGTCCCGGTCGGCGGCGCCGTCGCCGTCGCGGACGGCGCGATCATCGTCGCGCAGCCCGCCGCGGGCCAGTTCGTCGCCTACGACTCCAAGTGCCCCCACCAGGGCTGCAAGGTCGCCCCGCAGGGCGCCGAGCTCGTCTGCCCGTGCCACGCGTCGAAGTTCGACCTCGCGACCGGCGAGCGGCTCGAGGGGCCCGCGACCACCGGCCTCACCGCCGTCACGGTGACGCAGGACGGCGACGACATCGTCAGGAGCTGACGCCCGACCGCAGCACGACCACCGGCTCCTCGACGAGCCGGACCGCCGGGAGCCCGTCCGCGGGGACGAGGCGGCGGGTGGCCGCCTGGTCGCCCGCCCCCGGCGGCAGGGGCACCGCGCGCCACGACCGGCAGACGGTGTCGACGACGACGGGATGGACGACGAGCGCCCCGTCCGGCCGGACGTGCAGGCGCAGGAACCCCTTGCGGTCCTCGACCGCCTGCGCGGACATCTGCCACTCCCCGCGCAGCCCGCCCCGGCCGAGGGCGAGGAACAGCGCCGTCGCCCACGAGGCGGCGAGGCCGGTGACGACGACGGACCCGAGCACGCACAGCCCGAGCAGCGCCCAGTCCGGCAGCGTCCCCGCGCCCGGCCACGGGACGGCGGCCGCGCCGAGCAGACCCGCCCCGGCGACGACGCCCTGCAGCCCCGCCCCGACGAGGACCGCGGGCACCGGACGGGGCGGGCGCCCGCGCACGAGCGGCGCGAGCGACACGACGGCGACGACGACGGCGAACCACACCGCGCCCTGCCCGAGCACCTGCGCGGCGGCGCCGACCCCCGCGGTCCGCAGCGCCTGCGCGGGACCGGTCCCGACCGCCAGCCCGAGGACGCCGGCGAGCGCGAGCAGCCCGACCGCGTGGACCGCGCCGGCGAGCCCCCAGAAGCCGGGGTTGCGCCGCGCGAGACCGCCCGGGCCCGGCGACAGGGCGCCCCAGCGCAGCCGCCGCGACGTCGTCCGGTCCGGGTAGGTCGCCGCGAGCGTGAACGGCGCCGGGTCGGACGGCCGCACCCGGGAGACCGGCGGCGGGAGCGTCAGGCGCTCGGGCAGGTCGTGCGTCCCGGAGAGGAAGGCCCCGCCGAGCCCGCACGTCACCGCCTGCCGCGGCGCGTCGGTGCCCGCCTCGGCGAACCGGGCGTAGTGGTGGGAGTCCCCGGACAGCCACAGCCGTACCTGTGCCCCCGCCGGCCGCACGAACCGGGCCTCGAACCAGGCGAGGGTGTCGAAGGCCGTCGGGTCGGCGTCGCTGTGCGCCCACGTCGGCACCGGCCCGCAGAGGACGACGCCGTCGCCCGGGCGCAGGTGGGCGGTGAGGTGCTCGCGGAAGTAGGCGACCTGCGGCGCGTCGAGGTCGCTGCCCTCCTGGGCGTCGAGCCCGACGAGCCACCAGCGCTGCGGCAGCCGGACCGCGAAGTACGACCGGGTCTGCGCGGTCCGCCAGCCGCCGACCCGCCGGCCCTGGGCGAAGACCCGCAGCCATGCGGTGAGCCCGTCGTACCAGTCGTGGTTGCCGGGTACGGCGAGCAGCAGCGGCGCGTCCGTCGCCGTCCCCTGCGTCGGGCCCTCGGGCAGCGCCGACCGGAACGGCCCGCGCAGCCGGTCCTCGTAGGCGGCCGGCGACGGCGTCGGGTAGACCTCGTCCCCGCCGAGGACGAGCAGCCGGCCGCGGGGCAGCCGGCCGGCGCCGGGGACGTCGAGGTGCCCGGCCGCGAGCAGGGACGCCACGGTGCACGTCGCGTCGAACCCGTCACCGGTGTCGGCGGTGTAGTCGAGCCACAGCCCGCCGTCCTCGTCCGGGGGCACCTCGAGCAGGCCGCCGGGCAGGCCGGCCTGCAGCTCGCGCTTGTCCCAGTAGCCGGCGACCACGGACGACGCCGCGACGATCGCCGCCGTGCGGGCCAGCTCGCGCGGGGCGAGCCACCGGACCGCGGGACGAGGGGTGAATCCGAGGCCGTCCGGGGAACCGGGGGGACCGGGGACGCGGGCCACCGGGTCATCCTGCCCTGCCTGACGGCGGGGCGCAGCCGTGGGACGATCGGGCCGGCGGGGGCCGGGACGCGCGGCGGGACGGGCTCTGGCCAGGAAGGGGCCACGTGGACGACGGGAGCAGCACGGTCGACCTGTCGCGGGCGGTGCTCGACGCGACGGTGGACGGCGTCATCGTCGTCGACCTCGCCGGGCGGATCGTCCACGCGAACACCTCGGCCGTGCGGCTGTTCCTCGGCGCCGACGCCGACGTCGAGGGCGGGGGCGCGCTCGTCGGGCGCGCCGTGCACGACTTCGTCCCCGACGACAGCCGGGTCCGGCACACCCGCCACGTCTCCGGGTTCGCCGGGGACGACACCCGCATCATGGGCCGCGGCCGCGAGCTCGGCGCCCAGCGCGACGACGGCAGCCGGTTCCCGGTCGAGGTGACCCTCACCCCGCTGTCCGGCGCCGGCCGCCCGCTCGTGTGCGCCGTCGTCCGGGACATCACCGAGCGCGTCGAGATGAACCGCCGGCTGACCTTCCTGTCCCTGCACGACCCGCTGACCGGCCTGGGCAACCGGGTGCAGCTCGACGACCGGCTGCGCCAGGGCCTGGCCCGGTGCGTGCGCCGCGGCGGGCACGTCGCGGTGCTCCTGCTCGACCTCGACCGGTTCAAGGCGGTCAACGACAGCCTCGGCCACGCCGCCGGCGACGACCTGCTCCGGCAGGTCGCGGCCCGGATGCTCGCGACGGTCCGCCCGGAGGACAGCGTCGTCCGGCTCGGCGGCGACGAGTTCGTCGTCATGTGCGAGGTCGCCGCGCCCGACCAGGGCCGGCTCGTCGCCGAGCGCGTCCTCGAGCGGCTCGAGGCGCCGTTCCGGCTCGGCCCCGTCGAGGTGTTCGTCGGCGCGAGCATCGGCGTCGCCGTCTCCGCCCGCGCGGGCGACCCGCAGGCCGAGGACGGCGAGCGCCTCCTCGGCGACGCGGACCTCGCGCTCTACGCCGCCAAGGCCGACGGCCGGGGCCGGGTGCGGGTCTACGACCCCTCGATGCGGGCCGCGGCCGAGGGCCGGCTCGCGCTGGCGAGCGACCTGCACCGGGCGCTGCAGCGCGGCGAGGTCGACGTCGCGTTCGAGCGGGTCGTCGACGTCGCGTCCGGGGCCGTCGTCGCCGTCCGCGCCCGGCCGCACTGGTCCCACCCGCGCATCGGGACGGTGCCCGCGGCGCAGATGCGCGCGCTCGCCGAGGACAGCGACCTGCTCGTCGACATGGACCTGCGGACGCTGACGAAGGCGTGCGCGGCCGTCGCCGCGACCGGCCGGCCGGTCGAGGCGTGGGTGGGCCTGTCGACCCGGGCCCTGGCGGGCACCGGCGTCGTCGACGCCGTCCGCACGGCGCTCGAGGACTCGGGCCTGCCCCCCGGACGGCTCGTCGTCGAGGTCCACGAGTCGACGCTCGGGGTCGACGCGCCCTCCGTCACCGCGACCC
>JBQGCR010000025.1:0-4016 GCA_052038585.1 Kineosporiaceae bacterium | reverse complement strand
GTCGTCGGGGTCCGCCGCGTCACCGAGGTCGAGACCGGCGCCGAGCAGGCGCTGGTCGAGCCGGGCCGCGGCGGTGACGAGGGCGAGGGCGGCGACGAGCAGCGGGACGCCGACCCCCACCGGCGCGAGGGCCGCACCGACGACGAGCAGGAGCAGGACCACGGTCATGACGACGGCGGCCGGCACGACCCCGGCGACGAGCACGGCCGTGCCGGTCCAGGTCCGCCGGTCGGCGGCGGGCGCCACGGCCCACCGCAGGACCCGGAGCAGGCGACCGCGCATGGCGAGACGGTGCCAGCCGGCGGACCGGGCGCGCCAGCGTCTCCCCCGCGCGGGGGAGGCGGCTCACCCGGGCGCGCGACGACCCGGGACCCGGGACACCGCGACCGTGGCCGGCATGAGACCTCCCGGACCCGGCGGCCGGACCGCGGCACCGCCGTCCCCGCTGACCCTCGTCGTGCGCTTCTGGCTCCTCGCGACCGCCCTCGAGTTGGTCCTCGGGCTCGCGCTGCTCCTGTCCGGCGCGGACGCCGCCGTCGGCCGTGGCCTCGACGCGACGGGCCTGCCGTTCTCGACCGACCTCGTCACGGCCGTCCGGCTCTGCATCGTCTACCCCGCGGCCACGCTGGGCGTCGTCCTCGCCGTCGCGCAGGTCGCCGCCCCCGACCTCGCCGTCCTCGCCGTCGCCCGCCGCGTCCGCAGCGGCCCGGGCTCGCTCGCCGCGGTCCTCGCCCGGCTGCGGTGGCGGGGGCCGGCGGTCGACCGGCGGACCGCGGCGCGCGCGTGGGGCGGCGCGCTGCTCGTGCTCCTCGCGGCGAGCCTGGCGACCGCGGGCCTGAACCGGCTCGTCCTCGGACCGCAGGAGCACCGGTGGCCGGCGCTGCGCACGGACCTCGTGCCGGGCGCCGACCTGCTGCCCGGCACGGCGGGGCTCGTCGTCGCCGTCGTCGCCGCTCTCGCCGTCACGCTCGCGCTCGACGCGGGCGCGCTGCTCGAGGAGAACGGCTGGCGCGGCTTCGCGCTGCCGCTGCTCCTGCTGCGCTTCGGCCCCGGGACGGCGAGCGTCGTGCTGGGACTGCTCTGGGCGGCCTGGCACTACCCCGTCAAGTACGACGCGTTCCTCACCTACGGCGCCGGCGGCGGCCTGGCCTACCTCGCCGCCTTCACCCTGAAGATCGTCCTGCTGACGGCCGTCATCACCCACTTCTGGCTGCGGGTCGGCGGCAGCACCCTGCTCGCGATCGCCCTGCACGGCCTGTCGAACGACGCCCTGCGGCTGCAGGGCGAGCTCCTCGGGGACAGCACACGGCTGGCCGTGCTCAGCGAGCTGACGATCAGCGCGCCGCTGGCGGCCGTCGTCGGGGTGCTGCTCTGGCGCGGCCGCGGGCGGCTCGGCGGCCCCGAGCCCGCCGTGCCGTCAGGCCCGCGTCAGCCCCGGCGCGGGAGCGGCTCGTGAGCGTCGCGCAGGGACGACCAGCCGCCGGCCCGGCTGGCCCACGCGGCGAGGACGCCGGCGACCGCGCCGGGGTTGCGGACGCGTCCGGCGAGGACGGCGTCCCGGGCCTCGTCGAGCGGCACCCAGCGCGAGGTCATGTCGGCCTCCTCGTGCTCGCGGGTGTGCCGCTCGCCCTCGGGCACCTCGGTCACGTCGCGCGCGAGGTAGATCCGGAGGAACTCGTCGCTGCCTCCGGGCGAGTTCCACAGGTCGACGAGCAGGTCCCAGCGCCCGGCGCGGGCGTCGGCCTCCTCGGCGAGCTCGCGCTGCGCGGCGACGAGCGGGTCCTCGCCGGCCACGTCGAGCAGGCCGGCGGGCAGCTCCCACAGCGTCGAGCGGACCGGGTGCCGGTACTGGTGGACGAGGAGCACGCGGTCGTCGTCGTCGAGGGCGAGGACGGCGACCGCACCGGTGTGCGCGACCTTCTCGCGGCGGACGACGCCGGCGTCGCCGAGGTCCACGGTCTCGCGCAGCACGTCCCACACGGCCCCGGTGAAGACCGTCTCGGAGTGCGTGACGGGCCGCGGCGCGACGGCGTCCTCGAGCGGTCCGGCAGCCTCGCTCACGAGCCCGCCGCCGCCGTGGCCGGGGTCTCGACGTCGATGAGCCGCTCCTGGCGCTGCCGCTCGATGGCCGCCGCGACGAGACCGGCGAACAGCGGGTTGGCCCGGTTCGGGCGGGAGGTGAACTCCGGGTGGGCCTGCGTCGCGACGTAGTACGGGTGCACCTCGCGCGGGAGCTCGACGTACTCGACGAGCTCGCGGTCCGGGGACAGCCCGGAGAACACCAGCCCGGCCGCCTCGAGCTGCGCGCGGTAGCCGTTGTTCACCTCGTAGCGGTGCCGGTGCCGCTCGACGGCGCGCTCGGCGCCGTAGACCTCGCGGACGATCGAGCCGGGCGCGAGCTGCGCCGGGTAGGCGCCCAGGCGCATGGTGCCGCCCATGTCGCCGGACCCGTCGACGATGTGCTTCTGCTCCTCCATCGTCGCGATGACGGGGTGCTCGCACGCCGGGTCGAACTCCGTGCTGCTCGCGCCGTCGAGCCCGGCGACGTTGCGCGCGTACTCGATGACCATGCACTGCAGGCCGAGGCACAGGCCGAGGGCGGGGACGCCGTTCTCGCGCGCCCAGCGCAGCGCGCCGAGCTTGCCCTCGATGCCGCGGACGCCGAAACCGCCGGGCACGCAGACCGCGTCGACCCCGTGGAGCATGCGGCGCGCGCCCTCCGGCGTCTCGCACGTGTCCGAGGCGACCCAGCGGATGTCGACCTTCGCGTCGCCGGCGAAGCCGCCGGCGCGCAGGGCCTCGGTGACCGACAGGTAGGCGTCGGGCAGGTCGACGTACTTGCCGACGAGCGCGATCTCGACCCGGTGCGCGGGCCGGTGGACCCGGCGCAGGATCTCGTCCCACTGCTTCCAGTCGACGTCCTGGAAGCTCAGCCCGAGCTTGCGGACGACGTACGCGTCGAGCCGCTCGCGGTGGACGACCTTGGGGATGTCGTAGATCGACGGCGCGTCCGGGCAGGCGATCACCGCCTCCTCGTCGACGTCGCACATGAGCGCGATCTTGCGCTTGACGCCCTCGGGGATGTCCCGGTCGGAGCGGCAGACGACGGCGTCGGGCTGGATGCCGATGCTGCGCAGCGCGGCGACCGAGTGCTGGGTCGGCTTGGTCTTGAGCTCCCCGCTCGGCGCGAGGTACGGCACGAGCGAGACGTGGACGAAGAAGACGTTGTCCCGGCCGACGTCCTGGCGCACCTGGCGCGCGGCCTCGATGAAGGGGAGCGACTCGATGTCGCCGACGGTCCCGCCGATCTCGGTGATGATGACGTCGGGGGCGCCGTCCGGGCCGCCGGCCGAGGCCTGCGCCCGCATCCGGGCCTTGATCTCGTTGGTGATGTGCGGGATGACCTGGACGGTGTCGCCGAGGTACTCCCCGCGCCGCTCCTTGGCGATGACCGCCGAGTACACCTGGCCGGTCGTGACGTTCGCCGACGCGTCGAGCTCGGTGTCGAGGAAGCGCTCGTAGTGGCCGATGTCGAGGTCGGTCTCCGCGCCGTCGGCGGTGACGAACACCTCGCCGTGCTGGAACGGGTTCATCGTGCCGGGGTCGACGTTGATGTAGGGGTCCAGCTTCTGCATGACGACGCGAAGACCGCGCTGCCGCAGGAGGTGTCCCAGGCTCGAGGCGGTGAGCCCCTTGCCCAACGAGGAGGCGACGCCCCCCGTGACGAAGATGTGCTTGGTCCGCTCAGGAGATCGCTGCGCCACGGGCTTCGAGCCTATCAGCGATGCGGGCCGTCACGTCCCGGCGCGCCGCCCGGCTCGCCCGGTCCGCCCGGCGTCGCGCCGTCGTACACGGCGAGCACCTGCGCGAGGGCGTCGTCGTCCGTGGGCAGGGTCCGGGCGCGCGCGGCGGCCGCCTCGCGCCGCTCGCCGCGCGCTGCCCGGTGGTAGTCGGGCCGCACCGCGCGCCGGGGGCCGCCGTCGCCGCGCCCCACCGGCGGGTCGTGACGGGCACCG
>JBQGCR010000024.1:0-2306 GCA_052038585.1 Kineosporiaceae bacterium | reverse complement strand
AGGCGGGCGCCGAGCCAGGAGGTGACCTGGTCGAGGGCGACGCGGGTCTGGGTCATCGTGTCGCGCTCGCGGATGGTCACGGCCTGGTCCTCGAGGGTGTCGAAGTCGACCGTGATGCAGAACGGGGTGCCGATCTCGTCCTGGCGGCGGTAGCGGCGGCCGATGGCCTGGGCGTCGTCGAACTCGACGTTCCAGTACTTGCGCAGCTCGACGGCGAGGTCGCGGGCCTTGGGCGAGAGGGACTCGTTGCGCGAGAGCGGGAGCACCGCTGCCTTGACCGGCGCGAGGCGCGGGTCGAGGCGCAGGACGACGCGCTTGTCGACGCCGCCCTTGGTGTTCGGCGCCTCGTCCTCGGAGTAGGCCTCGAGGAGGAACGCCATGAGCGGACGCCCGACGCCGGCCGCCGGCTCGATGACGTACGGCGTCCAGCGCTCGCCCTTGGCCTGGTCGAAGTACGACAGGTCGACGCCGGAGTGCTCGGAGTGCGTCGAGAGGTCGAAGTCGGTGCGGTTGGCGATGCCCTCGAGCTCGCCCCACTCGGAGCCGTTGAAGCCGAAGCGGTACTCGATGTCGACGGTCCGCTTGGAGTAGTGGGAGAGCTTCTCCTTCGGGTGCTCGTACAGCCGCAGGTTGTCCGCGGAGATGCCGAGGTCGACGTACCAGTCGCGGCGCTGGTCGATCCAGTACTGGTGCCACTGCTCGTCGGTGCCGGGCTCGACGAAGAACTCCATCTCCATCTGCTCGAACTCGCGGGTGCGGAAGATGAAGTTGCCGGGCGTGATCTCGTTGCGGAAGGACTTGCCGATCTGGCCGATGCCGAACGGCGGCTTCTTGCGCGAGGACTGCTCGACGTTCTTGTAGTTGACGAAGATGCCCTGAGCGGTCTCGGGCCGCAGGTAGTGCAGGCCGGACTCGTCCTCCACCGGGCCGAGGTAGGTCTTGAGCATCATGTTGAAGTCGCGCGGCTCGGTCCACTGGCCGCGGTTGCCGCAGTTGGGGCACGGGACGCCGGCGAGCCCGCCCTCGGCCGGGTGGCCCTTGCGCGCCTCGAACTCCTCGAGGAGCTGGTCCTCGCGGAAGCGCTTGTGGCAGGCCAGGCACTCGGTGAGCGGGTCGGTGAAGACGCCGACGTGCCCGGACGCGACCCAGACCTGCCGGGGCAGGATGACGGACGAGTCGATGCCGACGACGTCCTCGCGGGCGGTGACCATGGACTTCCACCACTGCCGCTTGATGTTGTCCTTGAGCTCGACGCCGAGCGGCCCGTAGTCCCAGGCCGACCGCGTACCGCCGTAGATCTCGCCGCAGGGGTAGACGAACCCCCGGCGCTTGGCGAGGCTGACGATCGTCTCGATGCGGTCGGACGTGGGCTTGGCAGCCACGGGGTCACTCCATCCGGCTGGGTGTCGGCGGGTCCCCGGCGCCGACGGCGCGGGGGTACGGATACGGCCTCTCAGGCTACCGGGCCGGACGACGCGCCCGGCCCCGCGGCCTCGCCGAGGTTGACGCTGTCCGCGTCCGGCGCCCGGGACGGGACGTGCTCGACGACGGGGCCCCCGGGGTCGGCGGTGAGCAGGTCCTCGAACGCCGTCGGCTCGTCGACCGCGCGGTACATGAGCGGGACGGCGTGCATCTTCACCTCGGTCGACGACAGCGCCCGGCGGTAGTCCCCGACGTTCGCCCACATCGTCGCGAGCACCCACAGCGTCGGGTCGTCGGCGTTGCGCCCGACGGTCCCGCCGAAGCAGCCGGGCCGCGCCGTGAGCGCGGCGAGGGCCGGCCGGCACTGCTCGAGGAAGGGCGCGGCCTCGTCCTCGGGGACGACGTAGCGGGTGACGACGAGCACGCCTCACCGTACCGTTTTGACGTCGGCACGATCGCAAGTGAGAATCGTTCGCATGACGCCCGTCCCGCGCCGCGCCGCCGAGCGCGCCGGCCCGCTCCTGGCCCGGACCGCCGGGGGGGGTCACGACCCGGGGGGCGCCCCGCCCCCCGCCGCCGAGGACGCGCTCGACGTCGTCACGAGCTTCTACCCCCTCCAGTACGTCACCGAGCAGGTGGCCGGCGACCGCGCCCGGGTGCAGAACCTCACGAAGCCGGGTGCCGAGCCGCACGACCTCGAGCTCACGCCGCAGGACGTCGGTGCCGTGAGCGACGCCGACCTCGTCGTCGTCCTGCACGGCTTCCAGCCCGCCGTCGACGAGGCCGTCGCGAACCAGGCCGGCGACCGCGTGCTCGACGTCGAGGAGGCGGCCCGCCTCGACCTCACCGGCGGGGAAGGGCACGCCGAGGAGGGCCACGCCGAG
>JBQGCR010000023.1:0-10425 GCA_052038585.1 Kineosporiaceae bacterium | reverse complement strand
CCCGTACATCGCCGCGGCCCCCGCCCGGTGGTCGCCCGGGCGGGGCACGTCGGCGGGGCCGGACGCGGCGTCAGACGCTCGCGCGCGGCAGGCGCACCATGTTCCAGCTCAGCGGCGGCAGGTCGACGACGAGCCGGCCGGAGTCCACCGTCGGCGCCGGCAGCTCGCGCGGGACCACCCGCTCGGGGTGCTCCTCGTCGTTGTAGGCGTCCGGGTCGTCGTCGTGGATCGCGACGTGCGAGGCGGCGCCGAGCCCGTCGACGGTCCGGACGTCGAGCTCGAGCCGCGCGGGGCTCGACTGGTCGCGGTTGACCGCGAAGACGACGAGCCCCTCCTCGTTCTGCACCGCGACGGCGTCGACGAGCGGCACCTCGCCGAGCCAGCGGGTCTCGTGCGAGGGCCCCTTCGGCTCGACGCGCAGCACGGTGCCGCGGCCGTGCCGGGACGTCAGCGCGAACGGGTGGTAGATCGTCTGGCACCACGACGCGCCGCCCGGCTCGGTCATGATCGGGGCGATGACGTTGACGAGCTGGGCCAGGTTGGCGATCTTCACCCGGTCGGCGTGCCGCAGCAGCGTGATGAGCAGGCTGCCGACGACGACGGCGTCCGTCACCGAGTAGCGGTCCTCGATGAGCCGGGGCGCCTGCCGGATCTCGAGGTTCTTCTCCCCCGCGAACCGGCTCTGGTACCAGACGTTCCACTCGTCGAAGGAGATGTCGATCCGCTTGGAGTGCCGCCCGACCGCCCGCACGTGGTCGGCGGTCGCGACGACGGCGTCGATGAACCGGTCCATGCTCACCGAGGAGGCGAGGAAGCTGTCCCGGTCGTCGCCGCGCTGCTCGTAGTACGAGTGCATCGAGACGTAGTCGACGACGTCGTAGGTCTCGGTGAGCACCGTCCGCTCCCAGTCGCCGAACGTCGGCATCCGGGCGTGGGACGAGCCGCAGGCGACGAGCTCGATCGTCGGGTCGACGAGCTTCATCGCCTTGGCCGACTCGTTCGCGAGCCGCGCGTACTCGTAGGCGGTCTTGTGGCCGATCTGCCACGGGCCGTCCATCTCGTTGCCCAGGCACCAGACCTTGACGCCGTACGGGTCGGCGGACCCGTTGGCGCGTCGCAGGTCCGACCAGCGGGTGCCGCCGGCCATGTTGCAGTACTCGACGAGCGCGCGGGCCTCGTCCAGCCCCCGGGTGCCGAGGTTGACGGCCATCATCGTCTCGGCCCCGACGCCGGCGACCCAGCGCTGGAACTCGTCCACCCCGACCTGGTTGGACTCGATCGAGCGCCACGCGAGGTCGAGGCGGGTCGGACGCCGGTCCTTCGGGCCGATCCCGTCCTGCCACTCGTACCCGGAGACGAAGTTGCCGCCGGGGTAGCGCACGATCGGGGTGCCCAGCCCCCGCACGAGGTCGGCGACGTCGGTGCGGAAGCCGTCGGCGTCGGCCTTGGGGTGCTCGGGCTCGTAGATGCCGGTGTAGACGCAGCGCCCCATGTGCTCGACGAAGGACCCGAAGATGCGCGGGTCGACGTCGGCGACGGTGAAAGCGGGGTCGATGGCTGCGGTGACCTCGTGGGCGTCGTGAGGCACGGGTTCCCTTCCGGTGCTGTGGTTCTCGGTGTTGGGTCGGACGGTCGGCGGGGGTCAGCCCTTGAGGCCGGTTCCCGCGACGCCCTCGACGATGTGCCTCTGGAAGAGGAGGAACACCGCGACGAGCGGTGCGGCTCCCAGCAGGGCGGAGGCCATGGTGTCGGCGTAGCGGATCCCGAAGTTGCCCTGGACGGTGGCCAGACCGACCGGGACGGTCATGATCTCGGGGTTGCTCAGCACGAGCAGCGGCCAGAGCAGGTTGTTCCAGGTCTGGACGAACGTGAAGATCGCGACGGCGGCGATCGCCGGTCGGCACAGCGGCATGACGATCTGGCGGTAGGTGCGCCAGCCGCTCGCGCCGTCGACGATCGCGGCCTCGTCGAGCTCGCGAGGCAGCCCGTCGAAGAACTGCTTGAAGATGAACACCGCGATCGCGGTGGGCACCTGCGGCAGGATGACCGCCCAGAACGTGTTGAGCAGGCCGAGCTGGTCGAACTGGCGGAAGTGCGGGACGATCAGCACCTGCCCGGGGATCATGATGCCGGCGAGGATCCCCCAGAACACGATGTTCTTGTGGCGGAAGCGAAGCCGGGACAGCGCGAAGGCGGCCATGCTCGCCGTGAGGACCGTGACGATCGCGGTGAGCGCCGAGGTGATGAAGCTCGACGCGTACCAGTTGAGCATGTCGGTGTCCCGCAGCACCCGGACGAAGGCGTCCAGCGTCGGGTTCTCGATGAGCCACGTGACCCGCGTCGTCTCGGCGTTCGGCTTGAGCGCGGTGTCGAGCGCCCAGGCGATCGGGACGAGCCAGACGATCGCGAAGGCGATGAGGGTTCCCAGGCAGATCCGGTTGAACAGCTTGACCCGGCGGTCGTACTCGGTGCCGGGGCGGGCCCCGCTCCCGGCGGACGTCACCTGGTGCTCGGCGATCGTCGTCATCTCAGGCCTCCTTCTCCTGCTTGCGGACCAGCCAGAACCAGACGGCCGAGACGGCCAGGACGACGAGGAAGAAGAGCATCGACACCGCGGCGGCGTAGCCCACGCGGTAGTTCGTGAAGCCCTCGTCGTAGACGTACTGGAGCACCGAGCGCGTCGCGAAGTTCGGCCCGCCGGCGGTCATGATGTACATCTGGTCGAACACCTTGAGCGAGGCGATGACCTGCAGGACGGCGACGAGCGTCGTCGTCCGCGCCAGGAGCGGGATCGTGATGTAGCGGATCTGCTGCCACGGGCCGGCGCCGTCGATCGAGGACGCCTCGTAGAGCTGCTTGGGGATGTCCTGCAGGCCGGCCAGGTAGAGCACGAAGTTGAAGCCGAGGGTCCACCAGACCGTGGTGAGCGCGAGCGACGGCATCGCCCAGGTCGGGTCCCCGAGCCAGCTCGGGGACGGCAGGCCGACCAGTCCGAGACCGGCCTCGAGCAGGCCGAGCCCGGGGGTGTACATCCAGATCCAGATGAGGGCTACGACGGCCGACGGCATGACGTACGGGGCGAAGAAGGCCAGCCGGAAGAACCACCCGCCACGAGCGACCCGGTTGGCGAGCAGCGCGAGGACGAAGCCGAGGACCACCAGCGGCGGGGTCGTCAGGACGGTGAACCACACGGTGTGCCACAGCGAGCTCCAGAAGTCGGGGCTGCGCAGCGCCTCGGCGTAGTTGCCGAACCCGGCGAACGACGACAGGCCGTTCTGCACGAGGCTCGTGTCGAAGAAGCTCATGACGATGCCGTAGACCGCCGGCCCGATGATGAACAGGACGTACAGGGCGACGAACGGCAGGAGCATCCCGACGGCCGAGCGCCCCTGCCGCAGGGGCGAGCCTGCGAGCAGGCCGTCGGACTCGGAGCGGTCGACGCGGGTGGGTGAAGGAGGTGCGACGGCCGTCGATCCGGCGCGCGAGGACGACTGTGCGGTCACGTCAGACTCCCGGGTCGATCGGGCTGGCGGTGTTCGCCAGCGTCGTGAGCTTGGACCGCATCTGCCGCACCGCGGCCGCCGGCTCGAGCTGGCCGGCGAGCACCGCGCCGATCGACGAGCCGAGGACGATCTCGAAGTTCGAGCCCGACCCGGAGTACCAGCCGTCAGGGTCGTAGACGGCGGCGTCGGCCGCCGCGGCGTAGTTGCGTTGCGGCTCCAGCGCGGCGAACTCCGGGCCGTCGCGGTAGGGCAGCCAGGCGGGGACGTGCCCGCCCTGGGCCCACGTCGCGCTCTGGTCGAGCATCGAGCGGATGAAGGTCAGCGACCGCCGGAGCTGCTCGTCGTCCCGCCGGGGCTGCTTCGGGATGACCAGCGTGTGGCTGTCGGCCTGGACGGCGTACCCGTCGGGGCCGCCGAACACGTTGGGGAACAGCGTCATCGAGAAGGGCATCTGCGCGGTCTGGAACGTCGCGATCTCCCACTCGCCCTGGAACAGGAAGGCGGCGTCGCCGTTGGCGAACTGGGCGATCGAGCCCTGGTAGTCGGCACTCGCCGGGCACAGCCCGCTGCTCGTCAGCGAGCCCATGAACTCGAGCACCTGGGTCGCCGTCGCGTCGTCGAGGACCACGCTCGTGCCGCCGTCCTCGAGCACCTCACCGCCGAGCTGGCTGTACAGGGACTGGAACATCCGCCACGGTGTCGCGGTCTCGTTGACGAAGGCGACGACGCCGCCGTAGGAGCCGGTGACCTCCTTGGCGGCGGCGAGCGCAGCCGTGAACGCCTCGGGCGAGTCCATCGGGACGAGCGTCCCGTCCGGCTCGAGGAGGCCGGCCTGCTCGCAGATCTCGGTGTTGTAGAACGTGACGAACGGGTGCGTGTCGATCGGCACCGCGTACGCCCGGCCGTCGACGAGGCCCGCCTCCCACGGTCGCGCGGAGAGCTGGTCCGGCGTGATCCCGACCGACTCCAGGGCCTGGGGCGTGAGCTCCTCGAGCAGGCCGGCCTGGACGAGCGTGCGGGCCCGCGTGAGGTGCGCGACGGCGACGTCCGGCGGCTTGCCGCCCAGCGTGGCGAGCGACAGCTTGGTGTAGTACGGGTTGCCCCAGGCGAGGGTCACCGCCGTGAGGCCGATCTCGGGATGGGTCGCGCGGAACTCCGCGAGCATCTCCTGGAGCCGGACGCCGTCGCCGCCGCCGAAGAGGTTCCAGAAGTCGATGCTCCCGTCGGGGCGGCGTCCGGCGGCCAGTCCGGACAGGACCCCCGGCCCCGCGCAGCCGGTGAGCGCACCGGCTCCGGCGAGGCCGGTGGCGGCGCGCAGGAACGACCGGCGCGAGAGGGGTCCGCGCACCTCGGACCCGGTCGGGTCCGGTGGCACACCTTCGGGCAGCTTCCGTTCTGGCTGTGCTGGAGTCACCGGTGCCTCCTTCGGCCACGGGCGGGTGGGATGGAACGGGTCGGTCGGCAGGTTCAGGCGTCGGGCGGCGCCGTCGAGCCGCGGACCACGAGATGGACGGGCAGCACGGTCCGGCGGGGGACCTCCTCGCCGCGGACCCGGCCGAGGAGGATCTCGGCCGCCCGGGACCCCGTCTCGGCGAACGGGAGGTGCACCGTCGTCAGCGGCGGTGCGGCGTAGGCGGCGATCGGCAGGTCGTCGCACGCGACGACCGAGCACTCCTGCGGGACGGCGACGCCCTTCTCCCGCAGCGCGGCCAGGGCCCCGAGGGCCATGACGTCGTTGTGCACGTACAGGGCCGTGAAGCGCCGACGGGCGAGCAGCACCCGCACGGCGCGGTGGGCGTCCTCGGGGTTCCAGGCCGCCTCCTCGACGGCGTCCTCGGGGAGCGGTTGCCCGAGGCTGTCGAGCGTGTCGCTGAAGCCGGCGTGGCGGCTGCGCACCACGCGGCGGGTCCGCGGCCCGGTCACCGTGGCGATGCGCTCGTGCCCCAGGCCGACGAGGTGCGCGGCGGCGAGGGCCCCCGTGACCCGGTGGTCGGAGCCGACGAGCGGCAGGTCGGCCCCGGCCACGTGGTTGAGCGCGACCGCCGGGAGGTGGTCGACGATCCACTCCTCGAGCGGGTCGTCGTGCTCCAGGGACGGTGCGATGACGAGCAGGCCGTCGACGCGGTGCTCGCGCAGCTTGCGCAGCCCCGACGTCGCGGCGCCCTGCACGCGGGTCCCCGCGACGATGGCCGAGTGGCCGCCCGCCTCGACCCGGCGCTGCGCCGCGACGACGAACTGGGTCAGCGCCGGGTCGGAGAAGTCGTCGACGAGGATCCCGATCGACAGGCTCGTCTGGCGGACCAGTCCCCGGGCGAGCGCGTTCGGCACGTACCCCAGATCCCGCGCCGCGGTGTGGATCCGCTCCCGCGTGGCCTCCGAGACGACCCCCGGCCGGCCGTTGAGCACCTTGCTCGCGGTCTGGACGCTCACGCCGGCCCGGGCGGCGACGTCCTTGAGAGAGGTGTACACGCGCGCGCTCCTCCGTGCAGGCGGGCGACCCGTCCCGGTGGCGCAGCGCCGGCGGCCCGCCGCGCGGCACCGGGTACGCAGTGTCACCGTGCTCCTCCGGCGTCGTCGACGGTGGTTCTCGTCCGTGGCGGGGCGGTCTAGGCGAACGTTCGCCCCGACCATCGCGAGTTAAGTCCGCTTCGCTCCGTCATGTCAATGGATGTCAGGCAAAAAGCGGCGCGCACGGACCGGCCGGTCTCGGCAGTACCACGGCCTCGGGGCCCCGGCGTGAGGTCCGCGACACCGGTCGTGCCGGCGCTCACGGTGCGCCGGCGATCACCTCTGCCTACACTCCCTGTTCACCTGCCGTTCAGCACGGCAGGCCTGCCCCACGTGCTCGTCCGCCCAGCGCAGCACCCGACGTCAGACGTGCTCGGAGTTGCCCGTGGACCACCTGCTGCCCATCGCCCTCGACGTCGTCGCCGTCAGCGTGCTCGTCCTGGCCGTCTACTTCCCGCGCCACCGGCGGCGCGAGATGGTCATGCCCTACCTCGCGGTGAACATCGGCGTCATGGCCGTCACCCTCGCGCTGTCCGCCGGCGAGGTCGGCGCCGGGCTGGGCCTGGGCCTGTTCGGCATCCTGTCGATCATCCGGCTGCGCTCCACCGAGCTCGACCAGGTCGAGGTGGCCTACTACTTCGTCTCGCTCGCGATGGGCCTGCTCGCGAGCGTCGTCCTCGAGCCGGCGTGGCTCACCCCGGCCGTCATCGTGCTCCTCGTCGTCGTCGTCGCCGTCGCCGACTCCCCGCGCCTGCTCGGCCGCTACCGCACGCAGGTCGTCAACCTCGACCACGCCTACCCGGACGAGACCCAGCTGCGGGCCCGGCTCGAGCAGCTCCTCGGCGCGCGCGTCCACAAGGTGTGGGTCCGCCGGCTCGACCTCGTCGGGGACACCACCCTCGTCGAGGTGCAGTACGAGATCGGCCGGCACCAGGTCCACGACGTCCGGGCCGGCGTCCACGGGCTCGACGCGGCGCCGGCATGACCGACCTGCTCGACCCGCAGACGGCGACGGGGGCCGCCCCGGCCGGGCCGTTCGCCGGGCTGCGGCTGTCCACGCCCGTCGACCGGGGCCCGGCCCTGCGGGTGCGGCAGCCGCCACCGGCCCCGGCAGCAGCCCCGTCTCCCGCCCCGCCCGCGCCGCGGTCGCCCGCCGACCTGCCGGCCGTCGGGCTCGCCGAGCTCGACGCGCTCGCGGCGCTGCAGACCCGGCGGGACGTCAAGTACCTCGTCCCGGGCGACCGGCTCACCGCTGTCCTCGCCGGCGTCCCGGACGGCACCCGGGTCCTCGAGATCGAGGGACGCCGCGCGTTCGGCTACGAGTCGGTCTACTTCGACACCGCCGACCTCGTGGCCCACCGCGCCGCCGCGCACCGCCGCCCCCGCCGGTTCAAGGTGCGCAGCCGGCTCTACGTCGACAGCGGCCTGCAGTTCCTCGAGGTGAAGACCAAGGACCGGCACGGCAACACGGTCAAGCAGCGGATCGCCTACCCGCTGTGGGCGCACGGCCGGCTCACCCCCGAGGGGCTCGCCTTCGCCGCCGGCTTCGCCGAGGTCGCGCCCCACGCCGGGCGCCTGCGCCCGGCGCTGCTCACCCGGTACAGCCGGACGACGCTCCTGCTGCCGGGACCGACGCACGCCCGGGTCACGCTCGACACCGGGCTCGTCGTCGAGGACCGGCTCTCCTGCGGCGAGCAGTGCCGCAGCCGCGGGGACCTGCACGCGAGCGCGGGCTTCGGGGACCTCGTCGTCGTCGAGACGAAGACGTCGTCGTGGCCGTCGCCGGTCGACCGGCTCCTGTGGGCCGCCGGGCACCGCCCGCTCAGCCTGAGCAAGTACAGCATGGGCGTCGCGCTGCTGGACCCGGACCAGCCGGCCAACAAGTGGCACCGCGGGCTGGTCCGGGTCCGGTCGCAGCAGTGATCGGCTAGTCCCGCAGGCCGATCCGGGCGTGGACCGCGGCGAGCGGGCGCGGCGCCCACCAGTTCCACCGCCCGGCGATGCGCATGAACGCCGGGACGAGCAGGCCGCGGACGACGGTCGCGTCGAGGAGGATCGCGAAGGCGACGCCGAAGCCCAGCTGCTTGATGTTCGTCACCCCGGAGCTGACGAACGAGGCGAAGACGACGGCGAGGAGAACCGCTGCCGCGGTGACGATCCGGCCCGAGCGCTGCAGCCCGAACGCGACCGCCTCGGTGGTCGAGCGCCCCGCGTCGTGCTCCTCCTTGATCCGGGACAGGAGAAACACCTCGTAGTCCATCGACAGCGCGAACGCGGTGACGGCGATGAGCACGGCCATCGACGTGTCGATCGAGCCGGTCGGGACGAAGTCGCCGACGAGCCAGTGGAGCCGGCCGTCCTGGAAGACCCAGACGAGGGCCCCGAGCGTCGCGCCGAGCGAGAGCACGTTGAGCACGACCGCCTTGACCGGGAGCAGGACGCTGCCCGTGTAGAGGAACAGGACGAGCAGGGTCGCCGCGGCCACCCAGGCGAGGGCCCACACGCCGCGGTCGGCGATGGCGGACTGGCTGTCGGAGTACAGCGCCGCGGCACCGCCGACGAGCGTGCCGTCCACCGGCGCGGGGACCGCGCGGACCGCGGCGACGAGGTCCTGCCCGTCGCTCGTGCGCGCGGCGACGTCGGCGACGACGGCGAGCCGGGCGTCCCCGCCGGCCGTCCACGTCGCGGGCGAGGGGTTGGCGGCGACGACCGCGCCGTCGACGACGACGTCGGCCGGCGTCGTCACCCGCGTCACGCCCGGCACGAGGGACAGGTCCTGCGCGTAGGAGCGCACGGCCGCCGGGTCGCCCGCCGCGCCGGGGAGGACGACGTCGACCGGCGTGGCCTCCTGGCCGTCGAAGCGGGTCTCGAGCAGCGTCGACGCGACGGCCGACGCGTCGTCGGCCGGCAGCACGCGGTGGTCGGACTGGCTGAAGGTCACCGAGAGCGCGGGCGCGGCGAGGGCGAGCAGGAGGACGACGGCGCCCGTGAGCACCGGCAGCGGCCGGGCCATGACGACGCGCGCCACCCGCGACCAGAAGCCCTCGTCGCTCGGGGCGAGGCTGCCGCGGCGGACCTTCCACCGGTCGACGCGCCGGCCGAGGACCGCGAGCAGCGCCGGGAGGGCGGTGACGGTCGTGAGGACGGCGAGGAGGGTCACGGCGATCCCGGCGTAGCCGAAGGACTGCAGGAAGTACTGGGGGAAGAAGAGCAGGGCCGCGAGGACGACGGCGACGGTCACGCCGGAGACGACGACGGTGCGGCCGGCGCTCGCCACGGTGCGCACGACGGCGTCGTCGGGGTCGTGCCCGGCGGCGAGCTCCTCGCGGAACCGGTTGACGACGAGCAGCGCGTAGTCGATGCCGAGCCCCAGCCCGAGGCCGGTGATGAGGTTGAGCGCGAAGACCGAGACGTCCGTGAGCGTCGTGACCACCCAGACGGCGGCGAAGCTGCCGACGACGGCGCCCGCGGCGACGGTGAACGGCAGGCCGGCGGCGACGACGCCGCCGAAGACGAAGAGCAGCAGGACGACGGTCAGCGGCACGGCGATCGCCTCGGCGCGGGTGAGGTCGTCCTTGATCGTCGTCGTCAGCGCGTCGCTCACCGCGGCGAAGCCGCCGACGTGCACCGTGAGCCCGTCGCGCTCCCCGCCGAAGGCGTCCCGGACGTCGGCGGCGAGAGCCATCTGGTCCTCGACCGACATGCCCTCGGTGTAGACGAGCAGCTGGCCGGCCCGGCCGTCGGTCGAGCGCAGCGCCTCGAGGCGCCCGGCGCTCCAGTAGGACAGCGTCCGCTCGACGCCGTCAGCGGCGGCGACCTCCCGCTCGAGCGCGGTCGCCGCCGCGACGGTCGTGGGGGCGTCGACCGGGCCGGGCGTGTCGACGGCCAGGACGAGGGTCGGGTCCTCGACACCGAAGCGGTCCGAGAGCGCCTCGGCGGCGGCCACGGAGTCGCTGCCCGGGTCGTCGTAGCCGGCGGCCTGGAGGCGGCTGAACATCATCGAGCCGACGGCGGCCGCGAGGGCCAGGCCGACGACGAACAGGGTGAGGACGGTGCGGCGGCGCCGCACGACGAGGCGGCCCCAGGCCGCGAAGGCGCCTGCGGGAGAGGCGGTGCGCTCGGCCGACGCGACAGGGGGACGCGGGCCCTCGGTGATCTGAACACTGTTCATACCCGGAGGGTGCCAGCGCCAACTGAACGCTGTCAAGATGTATCTGTACACTGTTCACGTGACGCCGAAGACCGCCTACCACCACGGCTCCCTCGAGCAGGCCCTCGTGGCCGAGGCGCTCGCGCCGGTGCGCGCGCGCGGCGGCGACGCCGTCTCCCTGCGGCAGGTCGCCCAGGCGGTCGGGGTCTCCCCGAGCGCCGCGTACGCGCACTTCCCCGACAAGTCCGCCCTCATGGCCGCCGT
>JBQGCR010000022.1:0-3102 GCA_052038585.1 Kineosporiaceae bacterium | reverse complement strand
CTGGGACCTCGACGCCCAGCTCGAGCAGGCGATGGACGCCCTGCGCTGCCCGCCGCCGGACGCCGACGTCACCGTCCTGTCCGGTGGTGAGCGCCGCCGCGTCGCGCTGTGCAAGCTGCTGCTGAGCAAGCCCGACCTGCTCCTGCTCGACGAGCCGACGAACCACCTCGACGCCGAGAGCGTGCTCTGGCTCGAGCAGCACCTGGCCCAGTACGCCGGTGCCGTCATCGCCGTCACCCACGACCGGTACTTCCTCGACAACGTCGCCCAGTGGATCGCCGAGATCGACCGCGGCCGCCTCTACCCGTACGAGGGCAACTACTCGACGTACCTGGAGAAGAAGCAGGAGCGCCTGCAGGTCCAGGGCAAGAAGGACGCCAAGCTCGCCAAGCGCCTCAAGGAGGAGCTGGAGTGGGTGCGGCAGAACGCCAAGGGCCGCCAGGCCAAGAGCAAGTCGCGCCTCGCGCGCTACGAGGAGATGGCCGCCGAGGCCGAGCGCACCCGCAAGCTCGACTTCGAGGAGATCCAGATCCCGCCGGGCCCGCGCCTGGGCAGCATCGTCATCGAGGCGAAGGACCTCAAGAAGGGCTTCGGCGACCGGACCCTCATCGACGGCCTGTCGTTCTCGCTGCCGCGCAACGGGATCGTCGGCGTCATCGGCCCGAACGGGGTCGGCAAGACGACGCTGTTCAAGACGATCGTCGGTCTCGAGCCGCTCGACGAGGGCGACCTGAAGATCGGCGAGACGGTCAAGATCTCCTACGTCGACCAGAGCCGCTCCGGCCTGGACCCGAAGAAGAACGTCTGGGAGGTCGTCTCCGACGGGCTCGACTTCATCAAGGTCGGCAACGTCGAGATGCCCTCGCGCGCCTACGTCTCGGCGTTCGGCTTCAAGGGCCCGGACCAGCAGAAGCCGTCCGGGGTCCTCTCCGGCGGCGAGCGCAACCGGCTCAACCTCGCGATGACGCTCAAGCAGGGCGGCAACCTGCTCCTGCTCGACGAGCCGACGAACGACCTCGACGTCGAGACGCTCGGGTCGCTCGAGAACGCGCTGCTCGAGTTCCCCGGCTGCGCCGTCGTCATCAGCCACGACCGGTGGTTCCTCGACCGCGTCGCGACGCACATCCTCGCCTACGAGGGCACCGACGAGGACCCGGCGAACTGGTACTGGTTCGAGGGCAACTTCGCCTCGTACGAGGAGAACAAGGTGAGCCGCCTCGGCGCGGACGCCGCCCGCCCGCACCGGGTGACCTACCGCAAGCTCACCCGCGACTGACCCCGAGCCGGTGACACCCTTGTCACCACCCCGCCGCCCGCTCCGTCCGCCGCATTCGATCGCGCGGGCGGGGCGCGGTCATGCAGGGTGAGGGGTGGGGCGGGCGCGCAGGGTCGCCGGGAGGCCGCGGCGCAGGCGCATCGTCACGAGCGGCTGCTCGCCGGGGTCGAAGGACGGGTCGGTCTCGGCGTGCCAGCGGCCGGCGAGGGTGGCCAGGAGCAGGACCGCCTCCATCGTCGCGAAGCCGGCGCCGATGCAGACCCGGGAGCCGGCGCCGAAGGGCAGGAACGCCCCGCGGGGCTGGCCGGGCGCGGCCTCGTCGAACGTGCCGTCGGCGGTCAGCCACCGCTCGGGGCGCCAGACCGCCGCGTCGGCGCCCCACGAGCGGGGGTCGCGGCCGAGCGCGTAGGGGGAGACGAAGCAGATCGTCCCGCGCGGGACGGTGACGCCGCCGAGCGGCAGGTCGTCCGTCGCGACGCGGCTCGTCACCCACGCCGGCGGGTGCAGCCGCAGCGTCTCGGCGACGACGGCCCGGGTGTACGGCAGCCGCTGCCAGTCCGCGGCGTCGACGGCGGCCCGGGCGGCGGCGGTGTCGAGCTCGGCGTCGAGCGCGGCGCGCACCCGCGGTGAGCGGCCGAGCTCGAAGAAGGCCCAGGACAGCGCGACCGCCGTCGTCTCGTGCCCGGCGAGCAGCAGCGTGAGCACCTCGTCGCGCACCTGCCGGTCGGGCATCGCCTCGCCGGTCTCCTCGTCGCGGACGGCGAGGAGCATCGAGATCATGTCGCCGGCGTCGCCCTCGGCGCGGCGGCGGGCGACGACGCGCTCGACGACGGCGTCCAGCCGGGCCGTCTCGCGGCGGTAGGCGCGGCGCAGCGGCGTGGGCAGGCGCGTCATGAGCAGCCCCGTGAGCGACATCGCCCGGGGGAACAGGTCGAGCAGGGCGGTCTGGGCGCGGGCGACCTCGTCGGCGTCGGCCCGCACGTCCATCCCGAAGATCGTCCGGCCGACGACGTCGAGGGTCAGCGACGACAGCTCCTCGGCGAGGTCGACGTGCTGCCCGTCGCCCCACGAGGCCGCCCGCTCGCGGCCGGCCCGGACGGCGTCGTCGGCGTAGCGCGCGACCCGTCCGGGGTGGAACGCCGGCTGCACGAGGCGCCGCTGCCGCTTGTGCAGGGCGCCGTCGCTCGTGAGCAGGCCCTGGCCGAGGACGACCTTGAGGACGTCGATGCCGCGGCCCTGCTTCGTGCCCGTCGGACGGGTGAGCAGCTCGCGGGCGAGCGCCGGGTCGCAGACGACGGCGTAGCGCAGCGGGCCGCCGCGCCCGAACGCGAGCCCGTCGTAGGCGGCGACGATCTCGGCGAGCCGGCCCGGGAGGGCGTCGAAGTCGAGCAGGAGCCGGGCGGTGCTCGGCCGCTGCCCGGTCCCCGTGGCGGACGGCCGGGCCGGCGGGAGGGGACGGCGGCGCAGCGGGGCGAGCAGGCCGGGGATCGACGTGGACATGCGGCAGCCTCCTGTGCACGGCGCGACGCTGCGCCGGGTGACGGGGGCGGGGAGCGCGATCCTAGCCGGACACCGCGTGACACCGCGAGATACAGGTCTGCATCCGCCACCCGTGGTGATCAGGCAGTCCCTACGCTGTCGCCGTGCTGGATCACGAGGCGACGGCGCCGGCAGGTCCGGCAGGGCGCCCGGGGGCCGGTGCGGCCGCCGCCCCCGCGCTCGGTGCCGTGCTCGTCGCCGCGCTGCTCGCGCTGGTCGTCACGGGGGTCGCCCAGGGCGGGGCGCGGCTCGCCCCGTCCGGCACCTTCGTCGTCGGCGCGGTCGTC
>JBQGCR010000021.1:0-3372 GCA_052038585.1 Kineosporiaceae bacterium | reverse complement strand
CGGCCGGGACCGTGGCCGTCGTCCCCGCCGGGCCGCCCGAGCGGGTCGAGGTGACCCTCGTCCGGGACGGCACGGACCCGGGCTGGCTGCTGGAGGACGTGCGACCGGCGGCGTGAGCGGGTCCCGGGGGCCCGACGTCAGGACGCGAGACGCCCCGGGGCGGCGTCGGCGGTCGCCAGGCCCTCGGCCGCCGTGATCTCGGCCCACACGACGTCGAGGGACAGGCCGAGCACGCCCGCGACCGCGGCGACCGTCGAGAAGGCCGGCGTCGCGACCCGGCCGGACTCGATCTTGCGCAGCGTCTCGGGCGAGATGCCGGCGTCCAGCGCCGTCCGCAGCAGGGGACGGTCCCCGCGGGCCCGGCGCAGGAGCGCGCCGAGCCGCTGTCCGCGCTCGACGTCCTCGGGACCGAGGGGCAACCTCACCACGGCCGGGATTCTAGTCCCGGGATAGCATGGCCGGGATAGTTATCGGTGACCGCCGGAAGGCCCTCCATGATCGAGATCCTCGACCCCGCCCAGCTCGCCCGTGCCCGGGACGCCGGCGCCCTCGTCGCGCAGATCCTCCGGACGCTGCGCGGCCGGAGCGTCGCCGGGACGAACCTGCTCGACATCGACCGCTGGACGCGGGAGATGATCGTCGAGGCCGGTGCGGTGTCCTGCTACGTCGACTACGCGCCGTCCTTCGGCCGGGGACCGTTCGGGCACTACATCTGCACCTCGGTCAACGACGCCGTGCTCCACGGCCTGCCGCACGACGCGGTGCTCGCCGACGGCGACCTGCTCTCGCTCGACCTCGCCGTGAGCCTGGGCGGCGTCGTCGCCGACTCGGCGGTGAGCTTCGTCGTCGGCGGGTCGCCCTCGCCGCAGGACGCCGCGCTCGTCGACGCGACCGAGCGGGCCCTCGAGGCCGCCATCGCGACGGCCGGTCCGGGCGTGCGCCTCGGGGACGTCTCGCACGCGATCGGCACGGTCCTCGAGGGAGCCGGCTACCCGGTGAACACCCAGTTCGGCGGCCACGGGGTCGGCTCGACGATGCACCAGGACCCGCACGTGCCGAACACCGGCCGGCCCGGGCGCGGCTACACGCTGCGGCCGGGGCTGCTCCTCGCGCTCGAGCCGTGGGTCATGGCCGACACCGCCGAGCTCGTCACGGACGACGACGGCTGGACGCTGCGCAGCGCGACGGGCTGCCGGACGGCGCACAGCGAGCACACCGTCGCGATCACCGAGGACGGCGTCGAGGTGCTGACCCGGCCGCGCGCCGCCTGACGGGCGGGCTCAGGCGCGGGACGCGAGCCAGTCGGCGGCGGCGTCGAGCGTCGGGTGGCGGAAGGCGAAGCCGTCCCCGAGCAGGCGCTCGGGGACCATCCGCTGGCTCGCGAGGACGTCGTCGGCGAACTCGCCGAGCGCGAGGCGCAGCGCGACCGCCGGCGCCGGCAGGATCGCCGGCCGCGACCAGCGGCGGGCGATCGCCCGGGTGACGTCGACGTTGCGTCCGGGCTGCGGCGCGCCGAGGTTGACCGGGCCGGACAGCCGGCTCGTGAGCAGGTGCTCCAGGGCCGCGACCTCGTCGTCGAGGGTGATCCAGGGCCACCACTGCCGGCCGGTGCCGAGCGGGCCGGCGAGGCCGAGCTTGACCAGGGGCAGAAGCCGGCCGAACGCGCCGCCGCCGGGAGCCATGACGAGCCCGGTCCGCGCCGTGACGACGCGGATCCCCAGGTCCTGCGCCGCGAAGGCCTCCGCCTCCCACGCCTCGACGACGTCGGAGAGGAACCCGGTGCCCTTCGGGCTGTCCTCGGTGAGCACCTCCTCGCCGCGCGAGCCGTAGTACCCGACGGCCGAGCCGGAGACGAGCACCGAGGGCAGCGGGTCGAGCTGCTTGAGGGCGGTGACGAGGGTGCGCGTGCTCTGCACGCGGCTGTCGAGGATCTGCTGCTTGTAGGCGTCGGTCCACCGCTTGTCGCCGACCCCCGCCCCGGCGAGGCCGATCGCCGCCTCGACGCCGGCGAGCCCCGCGAGGTCCACCTCGCCGGACGCGGGGTCCCAGCGCACCTCGCCCGGCCCCCTCGGGGTCCGCCGCACGAGGCGGACGACGTCGTGCCCCGACGCCTGGAGCGAGGTGACGAGGGCGGTCCCGATGAGTCCGGACGAGCCGGTGACAGCGATGCGCACGTGACCATGCTCCCGAACCTCGCGGCCCGCCGCCCGTCGAAGCCGCCGTGTCCCGCACCACGACGACGGCCCGCCCCGGGGGTGCGGGACGGGCCGTCGGGACGGGCGGGGCTCAGGACCGGGGCTACAGGCCGAGGTCGGCCTCGAAGGCGCCCTCCTCGAGGCGGCTCTTCACCGCGACGAGGAACCGGGCGGCGTCCGCGCCGTCGACGATCCGGTGGTCGTAGCTCAGCGCGAGGTAGACCGTCGAGCGCACCGAGATGCTCTCGCCGCCGTCGGCGTCGGTGACGACGACCGGACGCTTGACGACGGCGCCCGTGCCGAGGATCGCCACCTGCGGCTGGTTGATGATCGGCGTGTCGAACAGGGCGCCGCGGCTGCCGGTGTTCGTCAGCGTGAACGTCCCGCCGCCGAGCTCGTCCGGCGTCACCTTGTTGCTGCGCGTGCGCTCGGCGAGGTCGGCGATCTTGCGGGCCAGGCCGGCGATGTTGAGGTCGCCGGCGCCCTTGATCACCGGCACGAGCAGGCCGCGCTCGGTGTCGACGGCCACGCCGAGGTTCTCCTCGCCGTGGTAGACGACCTCGTCGCCCTCGATGCTCGCGTTGACCACCGGGAACTGCTTGAGCGCCTCGACGGCGGCCAGGCCGAAGAACGGCAGGAACGAGAGCTTGACGCCCTCGCGCGCCTCGAAGTCGGCCTTCGCGCGGGCCCGCAGCTTCGCGATCCGCGTGACGTCGACCTCGACGACCGTCGTCAGCTGCGCCGACGTCTGGAGCGACTCGACCATCCGCTGCGCGATGACCTTGCGCAGGCGGGTCATCTTCTCCCGCGTGCCGCGCTTGGCCGACACGGCCGGGGCGGCCTTCGCCGGTGCGGCGGCGGGGGACGACGACGGCGCGGGCGCGGCCTTCGCGGCGGCGGCGGCCTTCTCGGCCTCCTCCTTGGCCTTCGCGGCGTCGAGGACGTCCTGCTTGCGGATCCGGCCGCCGACGCCGGTGCCCTGGACCTGCGCGAGGTCGACGCCGTGGTCGGCGGCCATCCTGCGCACGAGCGGGGTGACGTAGACCGAGACGTCACCGGCGGCCTGCGGGGCCCGCGACGGGCTCGCCGCCTGCTGGCCGGACGCCGCCTGCGGCGCCGCCGCGCCGGCCGCCTGCTGCTGCGCCGGGCTCTGCGGCTCGCCCTGCGTGGGGGCGGG
>JBQGCR010000020.1:0-8572 GCA_052038585.1 Kineosporiaceae bacterium | reverse complement strand
GAGCACGACGGGATGAGCCGCAAGTACGTGCCGTACGAGCCGAGCGTGCGGGTGCCGCTGTTCCTGCGCTGGGACGGGGTGGTCACGCCCGGGGTCGACGACCGGCTGACGACGAACACCGACCTCCTCCCGACGATCCTCGACGCCGCGGGCGTCCCGGTCCGCAGGGACCTGCCGCCGGTCGACGGGGTGTCCCTGCTCCCGGGCTCCGGGCCCCGCCCCGCCGGGCCCACGCCGACCCTGCAGCTGCTCGAGTACCGGCTCGACAACGGGTTCACCCCGGCGCGGCCCGCACCGGTCCCGACGTGGGCGGCGCTGCGCACCGCGCGGTGGAAGTACGTCGAGAGCTACGCCGAGAAGGCCGGCACCACGGTGGCGTTCCGCGAGTACTACGACCTCGTCGCCGACCCGGGGGAGCTGACGAACCTGCTCGCCGACGGCGACGCGGGCAACGACCCGCCGGTCGCCGCGCTCGCCGCGACGCTCGCGCGGGTGCGGGCCTGCCGGGGCGCGACGTGCCAGCGGCCGCTGCCCGCGCCGGTGCTGTCCACGCCGGTCGTCGACGACGCCGGCACCCTCGCCGTCACGGCGACGGCCCTCGCCGGCGCGCGGCTGGCCGTCACAGTCTCCGGTGCGGCGCGGCCGCTCGGCGGCGAGGCGGTCGTCGACGCGTCGGGCGCGGCGACGGTGACCCTCGACGTCCGGGACGTCCCCGCGGGCACGGTGCTCACCCTCACCGGGTCCGTCACCGACGTCGCGGAGGCGACGAGCCCGGTGTCGGCGCCGGTCACGGTGACGATGCCGCAGCTCCCGCCGCCCCCGCCGCCGGTCGACCCCGGCGCCTGAGCGTCAGTCGCGGCCGGACAGGCCCACGGCGTCGAGGTGCTTCTCCGCGACGGGGAGCACCTCGGCGACCGTCACGTCGCGGCCGAGCTCGCGGCTCAGCGACGTCACCCCGGCGTCCGCGATCCCGCACGGCACGATCCGGTCGAACCAGCTCATGTCCGGGTCGCAGTTCAGCGCGAAGCCGTGCATCGTCACCTGCTTGCTCACCCGGATGCCGATGGCGCAGACCTTGCGCTCGGGACCGCGGTCGTCCGCGGGCAGCCACACGCCCGTGCGACCGTCGACCCGGGTCGTCGCCACGCCGAAGTCGGCGCAGACGCCGATCATCGCCTCCTCGAGGCGCCGGACGGAGGCGACGACGTCGATCGGGGCGGCCAGCCGGACGATCGGGTAGCCGACGAGCTGGCCGGGACCGTGCCACGTGATCTTCCCGCCGCGGTCGACGTCGACGACGGGCGTGCCGTCGAAGGGCCGCTCGTGCGGCTCGGTCCGCTTGCCCGCGGTGTAGACGGCGTCGTGCTGGAGGAGCAGGACCGTGTCGGGGGCCTCGCCCGCGACGACGCGCTCGTGGACCGAGCGCTGCAGGTCCCAGCCGGCCGCGTAGTCGACGTGCTCCACCGGGTCGCCGGCGGGGCGTCCGACGTGCTCGAAGCGCAGGCTCATGAGGACAGCCTACGAACCGCCGACGGTGCCGCCGCCTCCCGGTCCGCGGGCCAGCGCGCCTGCGAGAGCCGGTGGACCAGCGCCACGAGCGCGCGGCGCAGCCCCTCGACGTCGTCGACGGCGTCCTCGAAGTAGCCCTCGGCCACCCCGAGGTCGGAGGCCCGCAGGCACGTCTTGCGACCCGCCGGGGTGAGGGTGACGACGACGCGGCGGCGGTCCACCTCGTCTCGGTGCCGCTCGACGTACCCGGACCGCTCGAGGCGCTCCAGGGTCCGGCTCACCGTCTGGTCCTCGACCTGGACGCGCGAGGCGATCTCGCGCTGCGTCAGCGGTCCGGCGACGAGCACGTGGAGGACGGCGAGACCCGCGTGGTTGAGGTCCCAGCGCGACAGGTGGGCGTTCCACTCGTGCTCGACCAGGCGTGCGGCGGCCGAGAGCAGCCGGCCGGTCGGCCAGGACTCGACGTCGTCGCGCACGGGTCCACGGTAGGCGCTCGGGGGCCGACTTGCGGGCGGGGAGGCACCGGCGACACAGTTCGTCGACGCAACTGTCAGCCTGCGAAGCATTCGTGCCGCCGTCACGCCCGGAGCCGACCGTGTCCCACGCCCCCGCCGAACCCGCGGCGACCACCCGTCGTGCGCGCCGCCTGCGCCGGCTGCTGCCGGCGCTGCTGCTCCTCGCGTGGCTCGCCGTCGGCGGCGTGGGCGGCCAGTACCAGGGCCGGCTCGCCGAGGTCCAGACGAACGACAACGCCTCGTTCCTGCCGGGCAGCGCCGAGTCGACCGAGGTCCTCGCGCTGCAGGAGCGGTTCAGCCAGAGCGAGACGTTCCCCGCCTTCGTCGTCGCCGAGGGCGACGCGCCGCTCACCCCGCAGCAGCTGGGCGACCTGCGCGACTTCGCCGCAGCCGTGCCCGGCCTCGAGGTTCCCGTCGAGGGGGAGGCCGCCCGCCGCGTCGGGGACTTCCTCGCCCCCGGCCCGATCCCCGTCGTCCCGTCCGAGGACGGCCGCGCCGCCCTGCTGCCGGTGCAGTTCGACGGCGACGTCATCGCCGAGACCCTCCCCGACGGCTCGAGCGCGCTCCAGCTCGCCGTCGAGGCGGTCCGGGAGGCCGAGCGGGACCTCGAGACCGGGGGGCTGGAGGTCTACGTCGCCGGCCCGGGCGGCCAGCTCGCCGACTTCGTCGAGGCCTTCGGCGAGATCGACGGCATCCTCCTCGGCGTCGCGCTCGCGGCCGTCCTCGTCATCCTCCTCGTCGTCTACCGCAGCCCCGTCCTGCCCCTGCTCGTCATCTTCTCCTCGGTCTTCGCGCTCGCCGCGGCGAGCGTCGTCGTCTACCTGCTCGCGAGGAACGGCACGATCACCCTCAACGGGCAGAGCCAGGGCATCCTCTTCATCCTCGTCGTCGGCGCCGCGACCGACTACGCGCTGCTCCTCGTCTCGCGCTACCGCGAGGAGCTGCGCCGGCACGACGACCGCTTCGAGGCGATGGCGCTGGCGTGGCGGCGCTCGGTCGAGCCGGTCGTCGCCTCGGGGTCGACGGTGATCCTCGGCCTGCTCTGCCTGCTCCTGTCGGACCTGCAGTCGAACAAGGGCCTGGGGCCGGTCGGCGCCATCGGCGTCGCGTGCGCGATGCTCGCCGCGCTGACCTTCCTCCCGGCGATGCTCCTGCTGCCCGGCCCGGTCGTCTCGCTGCTCGTCGTCGGGCTCGCCGCCGGTCTCGGGGCGGGGGCCGGGGCCGCCGCCGGCTCCGCGGCGGCCGGGGCCGGCGCGGGTGCCCTGCTCGGCGTCGACCTCGTCGTCCTCGCCGTGCGGCGGGCCGCCGCCCACCGCCGCGAGCGCGCCGCCCACGGTGAGGCGGTCGAGGCCGGGCGGTGGGTCTTCTGGCCCGGCGTCCCGCACGTCGGCAGCGAGGGCAGCGAGAGCCGCGGCGTGTGGGCGCGCGTCGCAGCCCTCGTCGGGCGCCGGCCCCGCCTCGTGTGGGTCGTCACCGCCGCCTGCCTCGCCGGGCTCGCGGCGTTCCTGCCCACCCTGAAGGCCGACGGCGTCGCGCAGTCCGACCTCTTCCTCGTCGAGGTGGAGTCCGTCACCGGGCAGGAGGCGCTCGCCAGGCACTTCCCGGCCGGGTCCGGCTCGCCGACCGTCGTCGTCGGCCCCGCCGACCGGGCGGAGGACCTCCTCGCCGCCGTCACCGGCACCGACGGCGTCGACTCGGCGTTCGTCACGACGACCGACGGCAGCCCGCAGGGCGAGCCGCTCGTGGCCGACGGCCTCGTCGAGGTGCAGGCCACCCTGGCCGACGCCGCGGACTCCCCGGCGGCCGAGGAGACCGTCCGGGCCATGCGCGAGAACCTCGACGCCGTGAGCCCCGACGCGCTCGTCGGGGGGACGACGGCGATCAACCTCGACGTGCGCGACACCTCGGTCCGGGACCGCAACCTCATCATCCCGGTCGTCCTGTCCGTGATCTTCGTCGTCCTCGCCCTGCTGCTGCGCTCGCTCGCCGCGCCGGTGCTGCTCATCGCGGCGAACGTCCTGTCCTTCGCCGCGACCCTCGGCGCCGCGGCGCTCGTCTTCAACCACGTGTTCGACTGGCCGGGCGCGGACCCCTCGGTGCCGCTGTTCGGCTTCGTCTTCCTCGTGGCCCTCGGGATCGACTACTCGATCTTCCTCATGACGCGGGTGCGCGAGGAGTCCGCCCGCCGGGGCACGCGGCCGGGCATCCTCGCCGGCCTCGCCGTGACCGGCGGCGTCATCACGAGCGCGGGCGTGGTGCTCGCCGCGACGTTCATGGCCCTCGGCGTGCTGCCGATCCTCTTCCTCGCCCAGATCGCCTTCATCGTCGCCTTCGGCGTGCTGCTCGACACCCTCGTCGTCAGGTCGCTGCTCGTCCCGGCGCTCGGCTACGACCTCGGGCGGCGCATCTGGTGGCCGAGCCGGCTGTCCCGCGCCGACGCGGCCCCGCCGGAGCACCACGGGCGGCACGAGGGCCGGCCGGAGGGGGCCGTGGCAGGGTGACGGCGTGAGCACCGAGCCCGCCGCGCGCGTCGTCCTCGTCGGCTACGGCTCCGCCGGCCGCGGCATCCACGCCCCGCTGCTCGCGGTGGCCGGGGCGCCGCCCTCCGTCGTCGTCACGCGCAGCCCCGAGCGCGCGGAGCAGGTGCGCGCGGACCTGCCCGGCGCCCGCGTCGTCCCCGACCTCGCCGCGGCGCTGGCCGGTGACGTCGACCTCGTCGTCCTCGACTCGCCGACGGGCGCGCACGCCGGCAACGCGCTCGAGTGCGTCGCCGCGGGCGTGCCGGTCGTCGTCGACAAGCCGCTCGCCGTGGACGCGGCGTCCGCCCGTTCGGTCGTCTCGGCGGCGGCCGCGGCCGGCGTGCCGCTCACCGTCTTCCAGAACCGGCGCTGGGACGCGGAGAACCTCACGCTCGCCGCGCTCCTCGCGGCCGGGGACCTCGGCCGCGTGCACCGCTTCGAGCGGCGCTGGGAGCGCTGGCGGCCGGTCCCGAAGGACCGCTGGCGGGAGAACGCGCCGCCCGAGGAGGGCGGCGGCCTGCTCCTCGACCTCGGGCCGCACCTCGTCGACTCCGCCGTCGTCCTCCTCGGCCGGGTCGAGAGCGTCCACGCCGAGACCGCCGCCTGGACGACGAAGGCGGAGGACGACGTGTTCCTGTCCCTGCGGCACGTCGGCGGCGTCCGCAGCCACCTGTCGGCGACGTCCGTCGCGGGGGCGCCCGGACCGCGGACGAGGGTGCTCGGCAGCGCCGGCGCCTACGTCGTCACGACGTTCGAGTCCGAGCCGTCCGGGTTCGGCGGCGTCAACGACGACGTGCCGGGGTGCACCGGCTGGCTCGTCGCGGGGCAGGAGCGCCGGCCGGTCCCGACGGCGCCGGGCGGGCACGGCGACTTCTACCCGGCGGTGCTGTCGGCGCTGGGCGCCGCCGACCCGGCGGCACGGCAGGCGGCGATGCCCGTCGACCCGGCCGACGCCGTGCACGTCCTCGACGTCCTCGACGCCGGCCGCCGCAGCGCGGCGACCGGCGTCACGGTCCGGCTCAGCGGGTGACGACGACCCGCTCGTTCGGCACGCAGTGCGTCATCGTCAGGCCCTCGACGTCGCGGGGACCGTTCTTGCCGAGGTTGGCGACCCGCTCGAGCTCGGCCTCGGACAGCGTCTGGCTCGCCAGCGGGGGCAGGTGGCGGACGTCGTCCGCCGAGATGCCCAGGCCCTCGCCGACCCGCCGGCCGAGCTCGTCCTCGCAGAGGAAGAAGTGCCAGACCATCCGCTCCTGGACCTCGCGTGACGCCTGGCCGACGTTCGCCACGAGGTTCGCGACGAGGTCGTCACGCTCCCAGTCCTCCATGAGGAGGAACCGCTGGCCGGCCTGCGTGTAGTCGTCCGTGCGCGGGATCCGCTCGCGCGTCAGCCGGCCGGAGATCTGCGGCCCCTGCTCGTCGTGCGTCGGGTACTGCGCCTCGCGCAGGCCGCCGGTGATCGACGGCTCGTAGTTCACGTGCGGGTTCGCGCCGACGTCGTCGACGCCGTAGGCCATCTGCCCGCCCTGCTGGTTCGTCGCGACCGACGCGTTCTTCGGCCGGTTGACGGGCAGCTGGAGGTAGTTCGGCCCCACGCGGTAGCGCTGGGTGTCGCTGTAGGAGAACGTCCGCCCGACGAGCATCTTGTCGTCGGAGAAGTCGAGCCCGTCGACGAGCACGCCGGTCCCGAAGGCGATCTGCTCGTTCTCGGTGTGGTGGTTCGCGACGTTGCTCGTGAGCACCATCCTGCCGACCGGCCGGGGCGGGAAGTCGTTCTCCGGCCAGAGCTTGGTGTCGTCGAGCGGGTCGAAGTCGAGCTCCGGGTGCTCCTCGTCGGTCATGAGCTGCACCCGCAGCTCCCACTCGGGGTACTCGCCGCGCTCGAGCGCCTCGTAGAGGTCCTTGCTCGCGTGGCCGAGGTCGCCGGCCTGGACGTTCGCGGCGTCCTCCTCGGTGAGGCTCTTCACGCCGGCCGAGGGGATCCAGTGGTACTTCACGAGGTGCGTCACGCCCTCGGCGTTGACCCACTTGTACGTGTTGACCCCGAACCCCTGCTGCGTGCGGTAGTTCGCCGGGATGCCGCGCGGGGAGAAGAGGTTGACGAGCATGTGCATCGCCTCGGGCGTCTGCGACATGAAGTCGAAGATCCGGGCGGGCTCCTGGCGGAAGGTCACCGGGTCCGGCTTGAGGGAGTGGATGACGTCGGGGAACTTGATGGCGTCGCGGATGAAGAAGACGCCGAGGTTGTTCCCCACGAGGTCCCAGTTGCCGTCCTCGGTGTAGAACTTGATCGCGAAGCCGCGGGGGTCGCGGGCCGCCTCGCTGGAGTCCCGGCCGCCGATGACGGTGGAGAAGCGGATCGCGAGGTCGGTGCGCTTGCCCGTCTCGGCGAAGAGCTTCGCGCGGGTGTACCGCTCGATCGGCTCGTCGCCCCACGCGCCGAAGGCCTCGAAGTACCCGTAGGCGACCGCGCCGCGGGCGTGCACGACGCGCTCGGGGATCCGCTCGCGGTCGAAGTGGCTGATCTTCTCGAGGAACTGGTAGTTCTCGAGCGTCGCCGGGCCGCGTGCGCCGACCGTCCGCTGGTTCTGGTTGTCGTGGACGGGGTGGCCCTGCCGGTTCGTGAGCACCGGGCGGGTGTCGTCCCCGGCGGCGGGCTGTGCTGCGACGTCGGTCATCGTCGTCGTCCTCCTCGTGGATCGCGTCCCAACCCCGTCTCCAGTCCTGGGCCGGCCAAACCCCGGTCTGCTTGGATGCCGGGGTGAGCGACGCGACACCGACCGCCTCGCCGGGCGGGCTGCACGAGACCCGGGTGGACCTGCCGGACATCACGCTCAACGTCGCGACGGCCGGGCCGGACGACGCCGAGCGCACCGTGCTCCTCCTGCACGGGTTCCCCGACTCCTGGCACCTGTGGCGTCACCAGCTGCCGGTGCTCGTGGCCGCCGGCTACCGGGTCGTGGCCCCGGACCTGCGCGGCTACGGCCTCAGCGACCGCCCCGACGCGGTCGAGGCGTACGCGATGCCCCGGCTCGTCGCGGACGTCGCGGACCTGCTCGACCACGTCGGTGCCGAGCGCGCCGACCTCGTCGCGCACGACTGGGGAGCCGGCGTCGCCTGGAGCGCGGCGATGCGGCTGCCGCAGCGGGTGCGCTCGCTCGTCACCGTCTCGGTCGGGCACGGCGCGACGTCCGCGGCCGCCGGCCTGCGCCAGCGGGAGCTGTCCTGGTACATGCTGTGGTTCCTCTTCCCGGGCGTCGCGGAGGAGGTGCTCCCCGCCGACGACTGGGCGTTCTTCCGCCAGTGGGGCTGGGGCGGGGCCGACCCGGCGGACGACCCCGACCTCGCCCGCCAGATCGCGGACCTCTCCCGGCCCGGCGCGCTCACCGCGGCGCTGAGCTGGTACCGGGCGAACATCTCTCCCCGTCGCTTCGTGCCGCACGGCACACCGCCCGGCACCGGACGGCCCGTGACGTGCCCGGTGACGGGCGTCTGGTCCAGCGACGACCCGTTCCTCGGGGAGCGGCAGATGACGGCGAGCTCCGACGTCGTCGCCGGCCCGTGGCGCTACGAGCGCGTCGAGGGGGTCGACCACTGGGTCCCGGTGCACGCCCCCGACCGGCTGTCGCGGATCCTCCTGGAGCACCTGGGGCTGGAGCACCGGCACCACTGAGGGCTAGCGTCGGTGGGCATGTGCCGCAGCATCAAGACCCTCCGCCCGCCGTTCACCGACGAGGTCGGCGAGGACGACGTCCACGCCGCCGCCCTGCAGTACGTCCGCAAGATCAGCGGGTTCCGCGCACCGGCCGCCCACAACGCCGAGGCGTTCGACGCCGCCGTGCAGGACGTCGCCGCCGCGACCCAGCGCCTGCTCGACACCCTCCAGGTGCGCGGCGCGTCGCGCTGACCACTAGTCCCGCAGCGGTTCCCGCGGGGGGACCGGCAGGCCCAGGTGCTCCAGCACCGCGCCGGCGGCACGTCGGCCGGAGACGAGCGCGCCCTGGATCGAGGCGCTGTCGCGGTGGTCGC
>JBQGCR010000019.1:0-8006 GCA_052038585.1 Kineosporiaceae bacterium | reverse complement strand
CCCGGTGCCGGGGGCGACGGTGACGACGGCGGCGCCCCGCGGGTCGACGACCCCGGACGCCGGACGGACGGCCCCGTCCCAGCCGGGCGCTGCGCGCCGGGGGTCCTCGACGACGAGCGGCGGGACGGCCGGCGGCCAGGCCCCCACGTCGCCGGCGACGTGGGCGACGAGGGCTGCCGGCGGCACGGGGTCGGGGGTCGGGGCCGGGGGCTGGGCGCTCACGGGCGCATCGTGCCAGGCGGGGCGCCGCACGCACGGCGAAGCGGCCCGATCCGGTTGCGCGCCAGGCAGAGCGCCGATCGCCCGCAGCCCCCGCCGGGGCGGTGCCGCGGTGCGTCCGTGGCTTCGCGTCACTGTCCTGGGTGAGCCGTCTCGGGCCGCCACGGCCAGTGTCGGCCGACGACCGGGCGGCCGGACCGGGACCTGGGTCCCGCGCCCCGGCCGGCACGCTCACCCGGCGAGGAGGCGCCGCTCCTCGTCGTCGTCGAGCCCGACGCCGGGCCTGAGCGGGGTGTCGGGGTCGTCGAGGACGTCGCGGGCGCTCTCGGCCACCGGGCGCGGCGTGAGCCCCGCGGCGAACGCCGCCGACGGGTCGACCGCACCGGTGCCCGACCGCGCGCCGCCGTGCCACAGCGGCAGCCGCGTCACCGGCAGGTCGAGCGCCCGGACCGCCTCCGGGGAGACCTCGACGAGCTCGGTCCCGGGCGGGGCGACCGCCGAGGCGACGGCGTCGAGCAGGTCGCCGAGCGAGTGCGGCGGCGCGGGGGCCGCGGCGTGCAGCGCCCCGCTCGCCCCCCGCTCGACGAGCCCGACCATGACGGCGGCGAGGTCCCGGGCGTCGACCACCTGGACGGGCTGGTCGAGCGGGCCCGGGACGGCCACCCGGCCGCCCCGGCCGATCCGGCGCACCCACGACGTGAACCGCCCGGTCGGGTCGTACGGGCCGACGACGTAGGTCGGCCGGACGACGAGGCTGTCGGTGCCGAAGCTCTCGACGGCGGCGAGCTCGCACAGCGCCTTGAGACCGCCGTAGGTCTGCGCGGTCACCTCCTCGACGTCGGGGTTCGCGAGGACCTCGAGCGGGGCGTCCTCGGTGATCCCCGGGCCGTCCGGCTCGGCGTAGGCCGAGATCGACGAGACCTGGACGGACCGTCCGCCGCGCCGCTCGCCCGGGCCCAGCACGTCGGCCAGGGACCGCACCTGCCGGGGCACGTAGGCGCAGACGTCGACGGTCGCGTCCCACCGGCCGTCCGCGAGCGCCGACAGGTCGCCGTCGCGGTCGCCGAGCCGGTGCTCCACCCGGTCGCCGGCGTCGGCGAACAGGTCCGCGCCCGTGCGGCCGCGGTGGAAGAGCGTGACGTCGTGGCCCGCGGCCAGGGCGGCCTCGACGAGGTGCCGGCCGACGAACTGGGTGCCGCCGATGACGAGGATGCGCACGTGCCTGCCTCTCGTGGGTGGGGTCGGTCGTGGTCCGCCTGCGACGCTACGGTCCGGCCCCGGCGGCTGCCCGCCGAGACGATGCCCGGGGGGCGGGGCGGTAGCCTGGCGCCGCCCGCCGGTCCCCCAGCCCGAGGAGCGCCGCCCGTGACGTCACCCGCCCGCGAGGTGCTCACCTGGGAGCGCTTCGGCACCGCGGTCCGCGAGCTGGCCACCCAGGTCGCCGCCGACCGCTTCGCCCCCGACCTCACCCTCGGCATCGCCCGCGGCGGCCTGCCGATCGCCGGCGGGATCGCCTACGCCCTCGGCTCCAAGGTCGTCGGGACGCTCAACGTCGAGCTCTACACCGGCGTCGAGACCCGCCTCGACGAGCCGGTCGTCCTGCCGCCCCTGCTCGACATGGACGCGCTCGCGGGGGCCCGCGTGCTCGTCGTCGACGACGTCGCCGACTCCGGGCTCACCCTCGTCACGGTGCTCGACCTCATCCGCACCCGGGTCGCCGAGGCACGGACCGCGGTGCTCTACCACAAGCCCGGCTCGGTCGTCCGGCCCGACTACGTGTGGAGCCACACCGACCGGTGGATCGAGTTCCCCTGGTCCGCGCTGCCTCCGGTCGCGGGCGCGGACGCGGCGGCGGTCGCCGACGCCTGACCGGTCAACGGGCGACCTCCACCCGATAGACGGGTCGGTGGTCGACCGTGACGACCTGCTTGCCGAGCGGGGCGAGCGCGAGGACGCCGAGCCGGATCGAGGCCATGGCGAAGGGGATGCCGACGATCGTCAGGAAGAAGCCGACGGCGGCGGCGAAGTGCACGAGGGCCACCCAGACCCCGGCGAGGAGGAACCACAGGACGTTGCCGACGGTGCTCGGCGCGCCCGCGTCGGCCCGGCCGACGACCCGGCGCCCGAACGGCCACAGCGCGTAGTTCGCGAGCCGGAAGGAGGCGATCCCGAACGGGATCGTCACGACGAGCAGGTACATGACGACGCCCGCGACGGCGAAGGTCAGCGCGGACGCCCAGCCGACGAGGACGAGCCACAGGACGTTGCCGACGAGGCGCAGGACGCTCATGCCGTCAGCGTAGGCCCGGGCCGGTTTGCGAGACTGTCCCCCGTGCGCCGACTCCTCAGCCGACCCGCCGTCCTCGCCGTCGTCGCGGTCCTCGTGCTCGGGGCCGTCGCCGGCGGGGCGTACGCGTGGGTCACGGCCGGGCGGCGGGCCGACGACGACGCCCTGCGCCGCGCCGTCGAGCGGCTCGCGGCGTCCTGGCAGGGCGGGCGCCTCGCGGACGTCGTGTGGGCCCCGGCCGACGCGGGGCGGGCGGAGGTCGCCCCCGACCAGGAGGCGGCCGCCGTGACGGCGGGGCTGACGGACGCCGACGCCGACCTGCCGACGACCGTCGAGGTCGCCGGCGTCGACCGCGAGGGCCGGGAGGCCGCGGCCACCGCCCGGCTGCGCGTCACGTGGTCCCTCGACGCCGTCACCCCGGCGCACGCCTGGTCCTACGACACGCGCGCCGCCCTGACCCGCGCCGACGACGGCACGTGGCAGGTCCGCTGGGCGCCGTCGCTCGTCCACCCCGACCTGGCCGACGGCGAGACGCTGTCGACCGCGCGCCTGCGGCCCACCCGCGGGGACGTCCTCGGGGCCGGCGGCACCGCGCTCGTCACGGCCCGGCCCGTCGTCTTCGTCGAGTTCAGGGCCGCCGACGCACCGGACCCCGCGGCGTCCGCCCGGCGCCTCGCGGCGCTCGTCGGCGTCGACGCCGAGGGGCTCGTCCAGCGCGTGCGGGCCGCCGCCGCCGGGACCACGCTGCCTGTCATCACCCTGCGGCAGGCGGCGTACGAGGCCGTCCGGACCCGGGTCGAGGCGGTCCCGGGCGCCAAGGCCGCCGCCGGGACCCTGCCGCTCGCGCCGTCGGCGACCTTCGCCCGGGCCCTGCTCGGCAGCGTCGGCGAGGCGACCGCGGAGATCGTCGAGGCGTCGCAGGGCCGCGTCCGGGCGGGCGACACGACGGGCCTGTCGGGCCTGCAGCGCACCTACGACGAGCGGCTCGCCGGCACCGCGGGCCTGCGGGTCACGGTCCGACCCGCCGAGGGCTCCGGCGGCGAGCCGCGCACGCTCACCGAGGTGGCCCCGGTCGCCGGCGAGGACGTGACGACGACGCTCGACCAGCGCACCCAGGCCGCCGCGGAGGCCGCCCTGGCCCAGGCGCCGAACCCCGCCGGACTCGTCGCCGTCCGCGTGAGCACCGGGGAGGTGCTCGCCGCGGCGAACGGCCCGGCGGACGCCGCCGGCTTCAACCGCGCGCTGACCGGGCAGTACCCGCCCGGGTCGACCTTCAAGATCGTCTCGACGTACGCCCTGCTCGAGGCCGGCCTCGACCCGGCGCAGCCCGTGGCGTGCCCGCCCTCGCTCACCGTCCTCGGCAAGGCCTTCACGAACTACGAGGACGAGGCCTGGGGCGCCGCGCCGTTCACCCGCAGCTTCGCCCTGTCGTGCAACACGGCCTTCGTCGGCCTGCGGGACCGGATCTCCCACGACGACCTCGTCGCGGCGGCCGGCGCGCTCGGCGTCGGCGCCCCGGAGTCCCTCGGCGTCGCGTCGTTCACCGGGAGCGTGCCGACGACGGACGACGAGGTCGAGCAGGCGGCGGACATGATCGGGCAGGGCAAGGTGCTCGCCTCGCCGCTGACGATGGCCGTCGTCAGCGCGAGCGTCGCCTCCGGCTCCTACCGCGCGCCGACCCTCGTCGCCGACCCGGCGCCGGCCGGTGCCGGCGCGGCGCCGCGGCCGCTCGACCCGGACGCGGCGGCGGCGCTGCGCGGTCTCATGCGCCAGGTCGTGACGTCCGGGACCGGGAGCGTCCTCGCCGGCGTGCCCGGCGGTCCGGTGAGCGCGAAGACCGGGACCGCCGAGTACGGTCCCCAGTCACCGCCGCAGACGCACGCCTGGCTGACCGGCGTCCAGGGCGACGTCGCGTGGGCGGCCGTCGTCGAGGACGGCGAGTCCGGCGCTCAGACGGCCGGACCGCTCGTCGCGGACTTCCTGTCCCGGCTCGCCGGCTGACGGCGCGCCCGCAGCTTCTTCGTGACGAAGAGGACGACGACGGCGGCGATCGCGGCGTAGAGCGCGACGTCGAGCCACTCGGCGTACTTCTCCACCGTCTGCCACTGCGTGCCGAGCGCGTAGCCCGCCCCGACGAGCAGGCCGTTCCACAGCGCGCTGCCGGCCGTCGTCAGCAGGACGAACTCGAGCCGGGGCATCCGCGCCGTGCCGGCGGGGATGGAGATGAGGCTGCGCACGCCCGGGACGAGCCGGCCGAAGAACACCGCCGGGCGGCCGTGCCGGACGAACCAGTCGGTCGCCGCGTCGACGTCCTCGACGTCGACGAGCGGCAGGCGGGCGAGGATGCGGGCGGCACGCTCGGTGCCGAGGCGACGGCCCGCCTCGTAGAGGATCATCGCGCCGAGCAGCGAGCCGAGCGTCGACAGGAGCATGACGAGGGCGACGTCGAGCACCCCGCGCTCGGACAGGTAGCCGGCGAGCGGGAGGATCACCTCGCTCGGGATGGGCGGGAAGACGGTCTCGACGAGGGTGAGGGCGCCGACGCCGAGCTCGCCGAGGGCGGCGATGACGTCGACGACCACCCCGGACAGTCCGGTGAACTCGGGGACGGCGCCCTCCCCGGTCGTCGAGGAGGCGAGGGTGGTCAGGGTCGTCACGGCAGTCCTTCGGTTCGGCGGTCGTCGTCGGGCCGGGCGGCACTGCCCTCCAGTGCTCGACGGTCGAGCCGGTCCGGGTGTTCCCGCCGCGTCCCGACCCGGGAGTACCCCGCCGCGGCGCACGGCTACCGTGGGCGGGTGCTGCGCAACCGCGTCTACCGCGACGGACGGCTCGAGCACGAGGACGTGCCGCCGCAGACCGTCTCCGAGCACCTGCGGACACCCGGCACGGTGGTCTGGATCGACGTCTGCGAACCGTCCGCCGGTGAGCTCGACCTCGTGGCCGCCGAGCTCGGCCTGCACTCCCTCGCCGTCGAGGACGCCCTCGGGCGCCGCCAGCGGCCCAAGGTCGACCGGTACGAGGGCCACCTCTACCTCGCCGCGTACGAGGCGCAGCTCGCCGCGGGCTCCGGAGAGCTCGAGCTGCTCGAGGTGGCCGCCTTCGCGACCCGCACGGCGCTGGTCACGGTCCGCAAGAGCCCCCGGTTCGACGTCGAGGCGGTCGTCGCCCGGTGGGACGAGGGGGACGGGCTCGTCGGCGACGGCGTCGGCTTCCTCCTGCACGGCCTGCTCGACCACGTCGTCGACAGCCACTTCGACGTCGTCCAGGCGCTCGACGACGAGACCGAGGCGCTCGAGGACCTCCTCTTCGACGACCGGCCGCACAGCGCGCAGGTGCAGCGGCGCTCGTTCGAGCTGCGCAAGAGCCTGGTCCGGCTGCGCCACGTCGTCCTGCCGATGCGCGAGGTCGTCAACACGCTGCTACGCCGCGACCTCCACGTCGTCGACCCGGCGCTGCACCCGTACTACCAGGACCTCTACGACCACGTGCTGCGCGTCGGGGAGTGGACGGACTCGCTGCGCGACCTCGTCGCGACCGTGCTCGAGACGAACCTGACCATCCAGGGCAACCGGCTGAACACGATCATGAAGAAGGTGACGAGCTGGGCGGCGATCATCGCCGTCCCGACGGCCGTCACGGGCTTCTACGGGCAGAACGTGCCCTACCCCGGCTTCGGGCACTGGTCGGGGTTCGTCGTGTCGAGCGTCCTGCTCGTCGCGGGGTCGGTCGGGCTGTACGCCGCCTTCCGCCGGGCGGACTGGCTCTGACGCGGACGGGCCGCGCCGGCGTGGCGCGGCCCGTCCGTCGGGGGCTCAGCCCGTCGCGCGACCGGCGAGGGCGTCGAGCCCGGCGGTCCACCGGGCGCGGGCGCGCTCGGCGACCGCCTCGTCGGGGAGCCGGTCGTGCCGCAGGTCGAGGACCGTGCCGGCGCCGTCGGCGCGCAGGTCGAGCTCGACCACCGACGGCGGCGCGTCGGCGTCGGCGTGCCACGAGACCCGCAGCTGCTCCAGCGGGTGGTAGCTGCGCACGACGCCCCACGTGCCGTCGGCGCAGTGGTACGGCTCGCCCTTGCTGCCGAGGACCGCGCCGTCACCGAGCAGCGCCGTCGCGCCGTCCGGTCCGACGAGGACCTCCCACACGTGCTCGAGCGGCGCGTCCACGGCGCGGCTCACCGTCACGGTGAGCCCACCGGGATCCCCGGTCGCCGCGGCCTCCGACTCCGTGCCGACGGAAGTGGACATCGAGCCTCCTCGGGTTGCTCCATCGCTGTCCTGACGCCGGACCCGGGGCCTGTGCGGTCCGCGGGACCGGTCAGGTCCAGCAGACTCCTTCCGCCCGGCGCGCCACAACCCCCGACGCGCCACGAGTTGCGCCGTCCCCGGGTCAGGCGAGCGCGGACCCCGCGACCCACCGCTCCCACGGCACGTTCCAGTCCGCGCCGAGGCCGTTGCCGTCGCTCTCGGTCGGCCGGTCCGTCCCCGTCGTCACGACCGGGTCGCCGATCATCGCCGTCTCGTACATCCAGCGCGCGTCGGCCAGCGTGAGGTTCGTGCAGCCGTGGCTGACGTTGGCGACCCCGATCCGCGTGTTCCACGGCGCCCCGTGGAGGAACTCCCCCGACCACGTCAGGCGCAGCGCGTACGGCACCTCGAGGTCGTAGGCGTCGTCCCCGGTGATGCCGACGGTCGAGGAGACCATGCGGCGCTTCTTCTCGATCGTCATGACGACCTTGACGCCGGACCGGGTCGTGTACCCCGGGCCGCCGAGCGAGGTCGGGCCGCGGCGGACGACGACGCCGTCGCGGACCGTCTCCATCGTGTGCGCCTCGGCGTCGATGCGGACGACCTGCGACCGGCCGGTCCGGAAGGTCGTCGTCGAGTCCTGCGTGCCCCACGCGCCGCCCGAGGCCCGCACACCGGCCAGGCCGAGGCGCACGGTCACCGTCGTGCCCGCCGGCCAGAAGTCCTTGGGCCGGTAGTGGACCTCCTTGCTCGAGACCCACGACCAGGAGGCGGCGCCCACCGGCTTGGACGTCTCGACCCGCAGGGCCCGCTCGACGGCGGCCCGGTCCTTGACCTTCGCCGTGAACCTGACGACGAGCGGGTGCCCGACGCCGACGGTGTCGCCCTGCGCCGGGAGCACCGACGCCTCCAGGACGGTGTCCGGGGCGGCGACCGAGAACGTCCGCCGGAGGGTGGCCGCCGGCCCCCCGGGTGCGGCGGCGACCGCCGTGAGGCTGAAGGCGTGCCCGGGCACGAGCGCGGTCCTCGGCGTCCACGAGGCGGCCGCGCGGTCGGGGGGCGACGGCGTCGCGGCCGCGGCCCCGCCGGCGAGGTCGGCGACCTGCGTGCCCGTGGTCTCGTCGCGCAGGACGACCGAGGAGAAGGCGCCGGAGTCGAGGGTGAGCGTCACCGGGTCGCCCGGCTCGAGGGTGCCGCCCTCGGCGACGTCCGCGGCGCTCGCCGGCGGCGGCACGGCGGGTGCGGCGGGCTCCGTGGGC
>JBQGCR010000018.1:0-7178 GCA_052038585.1 Kineosporiaceae bacterium | reverse complement strand
AGGTCGAAGGGCTCGGTCCCGCCGGCGAACCACGCGGTCTCCCCGTCGTGCGCCAGATCGACCCGGAAACCCGAAGACGTGAGGGCACGCGAGAGATCCTCGGCGATCCCCGGATCATCCTCGACGACAAGCGCCCGCATCAGTCATCCCCGTCGTCATCCTCGTCCTCGAATTCGAGTATCTCGCCTGTCGCAGCGTTCACGTCCACTTCGATCAGGCGACCTTCGGGCGTGATCAGTTCGACCTCGTAGACGCGAAGACCGTCGCCGAATTCGAGTTCGACCTCGATCACGCGTCCCGGGTGCGCCTCCTGCACCACGCTCAGGATCTCGGCCAGGGGAAGAATCTCGCCGCGCTCCACGGCTTCCTGGGCACGCTCGAAATCGGGGGCCGGCTGTTCCTGCCCCCCCACCGCCGGGGCGAGGAGCATCGCCCGCCCGGCGGTGCGGCGTCCGAGGTCCTGCGGCGGCGGGACCGGGACGGCGGTGAGCGTCCCGACGGCCAGGCGCACCGGGTCGGGGAGGAGCCTCACGCCGTGAGCAGGCCGCAGGCCGTCTCGACGAGGGCGAGGCCGAGCAGGGCGCTCGCGCCGTCCTCGCTGCGGATGCCGAGGTCGACGACCGGCGTCTGGGACAGCGACTTCAGCGCGCGCAGCACGTGCCGGCCCTGGTCGCCCTGGGCGACGAGCGTCCAGTAGGCCGTGGCCCGGGACAGCCGCCGGGCGAGGACCGCGCAGACGAAGGAGGAGTAGCCGTCGAGGACGACGGGGGTGCGCCGGGCCGCCGCCTGGACGAGCACGGCGGTGCCTGCGGCCAGGACGGGGGAGTCGAGCCGGGTGAGCATCGTCGTCGGCTCCCCGCGCAGCCCGCGGACGGCCCGCAGCCCGTCGCGCAGCCCGACGACGAGGTCGGTCCAGCGGTCGTCGTCGAGGTCCTGCGACGGCCAGCCGACGGCCTCGACGGGGTCCTGGCCCATGAGGCCGGCGGCGAGCACGCGGGCCCGGGTGTGGTCCCGGACACCGAGGAGGACGACGTCGTGGCCCTCGTCCGCCACGCGGTCGGCGGTGGCGACGCCCCACTCGACGGCGTCGGCGACCTCCTCCGGGACGAGCGACGGCAGCCGGGTCACGCGGGCCGCGGCCGGGGGTGCGAGGACCGCGCCGCCCTCCGGGACGCCGAGGGTGAGCAGCGCCGCCGAGCGCGGCGGGGCCGGGTGCTCCTCGCCTCGGGTGGCCGCCCACCACACCGCGACGTCGGTGAGCCGGCCCGCCTGCTCCCGGTAGGGCGCGAGGCGTTCCGCGGTCGCCGCGTGGACGGACAGGTCGCTCGCGGTGACCTCCGCGGCGAGGTCCTCGAGCCGGTCCCGGACGTCGGTGGTCATGCGGGGCTGCCTCCTCGCAGGTGCAGCGGGCAGCCGGCGACGACGAGCGTCACGGCCCCCGCCGTCGCGGCCAGGCGCTGGTTGAGCCGGCCGAGCAGGTCGGTGAACAGGCGGCCGCCGGCGCTCGGGGCGACGAGGCCCCAGCCGACCTCGTCGGTGACCGCGACGACCGGACGGGCCGGTCGGGCCCACGCCCGCACGCCGTCGTCCATCGCCGCCTCCACCCCCTCGCGCCACCCGGGTGCATCCTCCCAGGCGCCCGCGGCGTCGAGGACGCCGGTCAGCCAGGAGCCGACGGAGTCCCACAGCACCGGCGGCCCGGGCGCGCCGAGGACGGCGACGACGTCGCGGGTCTCGAGCGTCGTCCACCCCGGCGGCCGGCGGGCGGCGTGGGCGGCGACCCGCGCCGCCCACTCGGCGTCGTCGGGTCCGGGCACGTCGCCGGTCGCGAGGTAGACGACGTCGCCGGCGCCGGTGAGCAGGCCCTCGGCCCAGGCGGACTTGCCCGAGGCCGTGCCGCCGGTGACCAGGTGCGTGCTCATCGCGCGCAGGCTAGCCCAGCCGCCGGGTACGGTCGGGCCATGACTGCGTGGACCTGGCGCCTCGAGGCGCTCGACGGGACGACCCTCACCGGTGACGCGCTGCCCGCGCCGTCGTTCCCCAGCCAGGCCGACGCCGAAACGTGGGTCGGGGAGTCGTGGCAGGACCTGCTGTCGGCCGGCGTCGAGCAGGTCGTCCTCCTCGAGGGCGACCGCGAGGTCTACGGCCCGATGAGCCTGCGCCCGGTCCAGTAGTCCCGGGCGCAGGCCCCGCGGGTCAGACCACCCGCTGCTGCGGGGCGTTCTTCGCCGTCATCGCCGGGTCGCGGACGACGACGTCGCCGAGCACCTCGTCGATCCGGGCCAGGGCCTCGGCGGGGATCGTCACGCCGGACGCCTTGACGTTGTCCGTGACCTGTTCCGGCCGCGAGGCGCCGATGATGGCCGCCGCGACGTTGTCGTTCTGGAGCACCCAGGCGATGGCGAGCTGGGCCATCGTCAGGCCGAGGTCGTCGGCGACCGGCTCGAGGGCCTGCACGCGGGAGAGGACGTCGTCGTTCATGAACCGCTTGATCATGTCCGCGCCGCCCTTGGAGTCCGTGGCGCGCGAGCCCGCCGGCGGGGCCTGGCCCGGCACGTACTTGCCGGTGAGGACGCCCTGGGCGATCGGGGACCAGACGATCTGCGACAGGCCCTCCTCGCGGCTGGCGGGCACGACCTCGTCCTCGATGACGCGCCACAGCATCGAGTACTGCGGCTGGCTCGAGACGAACGGGATCCGCAGCTCGCGGGCGAGCGCCGCGCCGGCCCGGATCTGGTCGGCGGTCCACTCCGAGACGCCGATGTAGAGCGCCTTGCCCTGCCGGACGACGTCGGCGAACGCCGACATCGTCTCCTCGAGCGGGGTCTCGGTGTCGTAGCGGTGGGCCTGGTAGAGGTCGACGTAGTCGGTGCCCAGGCGCCTGAGCGAGGCGTTGACCGACTCGTGGATGTGCTTGCGGGACAGGCCCGTGTCGTTCGGACCCTTCGGGCCGGTCGGCCAGTAGACCTTCGTGAAGATCTCCAGGCTCTCGCGCCGCTGCCCGGCGAGGGCCTTGCCGAGGACCTCCTCGGCGACGGTGTTCGCGTAGACGTCGGCGGTGTCGAACGAGGTGATGCCCGCGTCGAGGGCGGCGTGGACGCACGCGGTGGCGACCTCGTTCTCCACCTGGGAGCCGTGGGTGAGCCAGTTGCCGTAGGTGATCTCGGAAATCTTCAGGCCGCTGCGGCCGAGGTGACGGAACTCCATGGGTCCGACCCTACGACCGGTGCTGAAGCGCTTCGACTCAGGTGGGGTACTGCCCGCGCTTCACCTGGGGGCGGGGCAGGCGGGTGCGGCGGATCTGCAGGGCGCGCATCATGCCGTAGGTCGGCGCGCCGGCGGCCTTGTCGGCGCCGAACTTCTCGGTGAGGCGCCGCTTGAGGGTGCGCCGCAGGAGCACCGAGTCGACGACGACGAGCAGGACGATCGCGTAGAGCCCGATGACCGAGTAGATCGCGAGCGGCTGGAAGAGGCCGAGCATGACGACGACGAGGGCCGCGGGGATGAAGAACTCCCCGACCGACCAGCGGGCGTCGACCCAGTCGCGCGTCCACCGCCGGACCGGACCCTTGTCCCGCTCCGGCAGGTAGCGCTCGTCGCCGGTCGCGAGGGCCTGACGGCGCAGGAGCGACTCGCGCCGGCGGGCCTCGCGGTCCTTGGCGCGGGCGGCCTTCTTCTCCTCCTTGCTCGCGTTCCTCGCGAGCTGCTGCTGGGCGGAGGTCTTGACGACCGGGTTGCGGCGCAGCATCTCGGCCTCGCGACGCTTGGGCGTCGGGCGTCCCTTGCCGCCCGTCCGCACGACGTCCTCGACCGGCGTGGCGACCTGCTGCGCCTGCTCCTGCTGCTGCTTCCCGCGTCCGAACACGCTCACAGGGTACGTGGTCGCGGCCCCCTCTACGGTGGGGCCATGACGACCCCCACCACGGACACCGACCTCCTGCGCGCCCGGCTCGACGACCTCCTGCCCGGCGTGCGCGCCGACCTCGAGGCGCTCGTGCGGATCCCGAGCGTCTCGGCGGACGCGTTCGACCAGGCGCACGTCGAGGCGAGCGCGGCGATGGTCGCCGACCTGCTCCGTGGCGCGGGGATGCCCGAGGTCGAGGTGCTGCGCGTCGAGGGCGGGCGCCCCGCCGTCGTCGCCCGCCGTCCCGCCCCGGCCGGCGCGCCGACGGTCCTGCTCTACGCCCACCACGACGTCCAGCCGCCCGGCGACGAGGGTGACTGGCGGAGCGCGCCGTTCGAGCCGGTCGAGCGCGACGGGCGCCTGTTCGCCCGCGGGTCGGCCGACGACAAGGCCGGCGTCATGGTCCACGTCGCCGCGCTGCGCACGCTGGCCGCCGTCCACGGCGACGACCTGCCGGTCGGCGTCACCGTCTTCGTCGAGGGCGAGGAGGAGATCGGCTCGCCGACGTTCTCGGCGTTCCTCGCCGCGCACCGCGACCGGCTCGCGGCCGACGTCATCGTCGTCGCCGACTCCTCGAACTGGAAGGTCGGCGTCCCGGCGCTGACGACGTCCCTGCGCGGGCTCGTCGACGGGACGGTCGAGGTCGCCACGCTCGACCACGCGGTGCACTCCGGCATGTACGGCGGCCCGGTGCCGGACGCGACGACGGCGCTGCTCACGCTCCTGGCGGCGCTGTGGGACGACGACGGCGCCGTCGCCGTCCCCGGTCTCGTCTCGGGCGAGGCGGCCGACCTCGGGTACGCCGAGGAGGACTTCCGGCGCGACGCCGGGGTGCTCGACGGGGTCGAGCTCCTGGGGTCCGGGTCGCTGGAGAGCCGGCTGTGGACCAGGCCCTCGATCACCGTCGTCGGGATCGACGTGCCGTCCGTCGCGACGGCGTCGAACACGCTCCAGCCGCGCGCCCGGGCGAAGTTCTCGCTGCGCGTCGCCCCCGGCCAGGACCCGGCCGCGGCGTTCGAGGCGCTGCGCGCGCACCTCGAGGCGAGCGCGCCGTGGGGGGCCCGGGTGACGGTGACCCTCGGCGAGGCCGGGCAGCCCTTCGCCGGCGACGTCGACGGGCCGGTCTACGACGCGGCCCGGCGGGCGCTGGAGGAGGCGTGGGGGACCGCGCCGGTGCACGTCGGCGTCGGCGGGTCGATCCCCTTCATCGCCGAGCTGGGCGCCGTCTACCCCGACGCGACGGTGCTCGTCACCGGCGTCGAGGACCCGGACACCCGCGCGCACGGCGCCGACGAGTCCCTGCACCTCGCCGAGTTCGCCCGGGCCTGCCTGGCCGAGACCCTGCTCCTGGCCGCCCTGCGCCGGGGCTGATCACGCGGGGGTGGCGGGGCGGTCCGCGCGCTGGGTCGGGAGGGCGGGCGCCACGGCCGGCGGGACGGGGGGGCGCAGGAGCAGGTCGCGGATGCCGTCGGCGGGCAGCGGACGGCTCCACAGGTAGCCCTGCCCGAGCCGGCAGCCGGTGCGGCGCAGCAGGTCCGCCTGCTCGGGGGTCTCGACGCCCTCGGCGATCGTGTCCAGCCGCAGCGAGCGGGCCAGGCCGACGACGTGGCGCAGCATCTCGACGCCCTCGACGTCGTCCGCCGACGCCGGCACGAAGGCCTTGTCGACCTTGAGCACGTCGACGGGCAGCCGGCGCAGGTAGGCCAGCGAGGAGTAGCCGGTCCCGAAGTCGTCGAGGGCGACGCCGACGCCGAGGGCGGCGACCCGGCGCAGCTGCCGCGTCGCGGTCCCGACGTCGGCCATGAGCGCGGTCTCGGTGATCTCCAGGACGATCCGGCCCGGCGGCAGCCCGGACTCCTCGAGCACGGCGAGGACGTCGTCGAGCAGCCCCGCGCCCGCGAGCTGGGCGGGGGAGACGTTGACGTCCATCCGCAGCCCGTGCGCCGCGGGCCCGACCTCGCGGTCCCACGCGGCGAGCTGGAGGGCCGCCTGGCGCAGCACCCACCGGCCGACGGGCTCGACGAGGCCGGTCGCCTCGGCGAGGGGGATGAAGACGTCCGGGCCGACGGGGCCGCGGGTCGGGTGGTCCCAGCGGACGAGCGCCTCGACGGCGACGACGGCGCCGGACCCGACGTCGACGACCGGCTGGTAGTGCACCGACAGGTCGCCCTGCTCGACGGCCTGGGCGAGGTCGGCCGAGAGCTCGACCCGCTCGAGGTGGCGGACCCGCATCGGCGGCTCGAAGACCGCGACGCCGCGGCCGTCCTCCTGGGCGGCGGTCTTGGCGAGCTCGGCGTCGCGCCAGAGCAGCTCCGCGGTGGCGGGCCCGCCGTCCCGCGGCGCGTCGGCCAGGGCGACGCCGGCGACGACCCGCACCCGCAGCCGGCGGCCCCCGATCCCCACCGGCTGCTCCAGGGCGGCGGCGACGTCGCCGAGGAGCTCCTCGACCTCGGGCGCGCCGGCGACGGCGCGCAGGACGACGGCGAAGTGGTGGCCGCCGACGCGGGCCAGGACGTCGCTGCGCCGGGTCGCCCGGTGCAGCCGGCGCGTCGCCTCGAGGAGCACGCGGTCGGCGATCTCCGGGCCGAAGCTGTCCAGGAGGTCCTTGTGCCCGAGGAGGTCGAGGACGGCGACGGCCGGGACCGCGCCGGGCCGGCGCGGTCCGGAGAGGAACTCGTCGAGCTTCTCGACGGCGAGCCGGCGGTTCGGCAGGGACGTGAGCTCGTCGTGCCGGGCGAGGTAGCTCAGCTCGCCGAGGGCGGCCGTCAGCCGGTCCCGGGCGACCTGGACGGCGCGGCTCATCCGGGCGAACTCGTCCGGGCCGGTGAGCGCGTCCTGGCCCCCGACGCGGTCGGAGACCCCCTCGACGTCCGCGAGCACGCGCGAGACGTCGTCCTGGGTCGCGCGGGCGGTGGCGAGGAAGAGGTAGGCGGCGGCGAGCAGGGCGGCGAGCGCGAGGGCCAGCGGGCGCAGCTGGGCCGCGCGGACCCCGGACGCGCGCTCGTCGAGCAGGGCGGCGAGCGGGTCGGCGAGCGCGTCGCCGAGCTCGGTGACGGCGGCGGTGGTCAGCGCCAGGTCCGGCTCCGGGTGCACCGCGCCGCCGTGCGGCTGCGTCGCGGCCGCCATGAGGCCGTTCGCCGTCGCCGTGACCCGCTCGAGGCAGGCGCGCAGCCGGGCCTGCGGCGCGGCGGCGGCAGGGCGCGTGCCGTCGTGCGCCTTCGCCGTGCGGCTGCGGCCCCGGGCGAGCGCCTGCTCGAGGCCGGCGCGGACGGTC
>JBQGCR010000017.1:0-3021 GCA_052038585.1 Kineosporiaceae bacterium | reverse complement strand
CCCTTGCGGGCCAGGGCCGCGATGTCGCGGCGGATCGTCATGTCCGAGACCCCGAGGATCTCGACGAGGTCGCTGACCCGCGCCCCGCCGGTGAGCCGGACCTGCTCGAGGATGCGCTCCTGGCGCTGCCGGGCGAGCACGACAACCACCTCACAGGGCCGACGGGGGGACGGGGGCCGGCGCGCGCCGCCGGGGCGACGAGGGACGACGACGACAAGAGTGGTGCCGACCGCTGGCCGAGTCAACACTTTCCAACACCCTAGACGTGACGATTGTTCGATGTCGAGACGATGCGTCCGGCCGGGCCGGGCCGCGCGGTCGTGCCTGCGGGACCGTCAGGGCTGCGCAGGTTCAGGTCTCAGGTCGGTCACGACGCGCTCGTGACGCTTGACACAGCCGAACATCACCCAACAGTCTGTGCTCCATTGTGGGAGGTCGTGTTCGGTTGTGTTCGGCAGTCGAACGTCATCGAGGCGCCTCCCGAGCGTCTGGCCACAACGCTGTGCCACAAGGAGGCACCACATGTCCCGTCCCCAGTCCGAGGCCGAGTACCTGGCACGGATGGTCCCCCAGTCGGTCGCGGCCACCCGCTTCGGCCGCCGGTCCCTCGTCAAGGGCGCCCTCGGCGCCGGCCTGTCGCTGCCCCTGCTCGCCGCCTGCGGCGGGTCGGACGACGGCGGTTCGGGCGACGGCGGCGGCAGCGGCTCGAAGACCGTGAGCTTCGGCTCGAACGCCTCCGACGAGGTGCCCAAGGCGTCGATGAAGGCGATCACCGACGCCTTCACCGCCAAGAGCGGCATCACGGTGGAGACCAACACGGTCGACCACAACACGTTCCAGGAGAACATCAACAACTACCTCCAGGGCCGCCCGGACGACGTCTTCACGTGGTTCGCCGGCTACCGGATGCGCTTCTTCGCGGGCCAGGGCCTCGCGGGCGACGTCACCGACGTGTGGGACGGCCTCACCGGCTTCACCGACGGCTTCAAGAACGCCTCGACGGGCGACGACGGCAAGCAGTACTTCGTGCCGTTCTCCTACTACCCGTGGGCGGTCTTCTACCGCAAGAGCGTCTTCGCCGAGAACGGCTGGACGCCGCCGACCACCCTCGACGAGCTCAAGACGCTCGGCGCGGACATGCAGGGCAAGGGCCTGACGCCGTTCGCGTTCGCCGACAAGGACGGCTGGCCGGCGATGGGCACCTTCGACGTGCTCAACATGCGGGTCAACGGCTACGACTTCCACATCGACCTCATGGCCGGCGAGAAGGCCTGGAACTCCCCGGAGGTCAAGGAGGTCTTCCAGCTCTGGGCCGACCTGCTCCCGCTGCACCAGGCCGACTCCCTCGGCCGCACGTGGCAGGAGGCGGCGCAGTCGCTCCAGCAGAAGAAGTCGGGCATGTACCTGCTCGGTCTGTTCGTCACCGAGCAGTTCCCGGACGACGTCGACGACGTCGACTTCTTCACCTTCCCCGAGGTCGACTCCGCCATCGGCTCGGACGCGCTCGACGCGCCGATCGACGGCTTCATGATGTCGGCCAACCCGTCGGAGGAGGCCAACGCCAAGGAGATGCTCAAGTACATCGGCTCGGCGGACGCGGCCAACGTCCAGGTGAAGAACGCGCCGACGACGCTCGTCGCGAACTCCGAGGCCGACGTCAGCGGCTACACCGCGCTGCAGCAGAAGGCCGCCGAGCTCGTCGGGTCCGCGGCGAACATCGCGCAGTTCCTCGACCGCGACACCCGTCCGGACTTCGCGAGCACCGTGATGATCCCCGAGCTGCAGAACTTCATCCGCAACCCCGGGGACATCGACAAGATCCTCGACTCGATCGAGGCGCAGAAGAAGTCGATCTTCACGTCCTGACGACCGGCCGACCCGCGCGCACTCTTCTCCCGGAGGAGATCCTCCGCCCCGTCCCGCGCCCCCGTCGCCGCGTGAGAGGACCGACCCATGGCCGGCACCGGAACCCCGCCCCTCGTCCCCGCGGGCAGCGTCCAGGACTCCGTGGACCCGCCCCGGGGTGACCTCCCGAGGAACCGCAAGGTGCGTCGCCTGTCGACGGTCGACCGCGTCGTCGTCGTCCTCATGGTCGTCGTCCCGCTGCTGCTCGTGCTCGGCATCGTCTGGCTGCCGGCGCTCGCGACCGTCGTCCTGTCGTTCACGAACTGGAACGGCATCGGCCCGATCAGCGACATCGAGTTCATCGGCACGAAGAACTACGTCGACGTCTTCACGATCTACCCGCCGTTCGACGCGGCGATCCGCAACAACATCCTCTACCTCGTCGTCATGTTCGTCGTCGCGACGCCCTTCGGGATGTTCCTCGCGGTCCTGCTCGACAAGGAGCTGCGCGGCAGCCGGATCTACCAGTCGGCGATCTACCTGCCCGTCGTGCTGTCCCTGGCGCTCGTCGGCTTCATCTGGCAGCTGCAGTACTCGCGCGACTTCGGGCTCATCAACGCGATGCTCCAGTTCGTCGGGCTCCAGGACCCGGCGAACGCCGTCGACTGGTACGGCGACCCCAACGTCAACATCTGGGCCGTGCTCGTCGCCTCGTCCTGGCGGCACGTCGGCTACATCATGCTGCTCTACCTGGCGGGCCTGAAGGGTGTCGACCCGTCGCTGCGGGAGGCCGCGGCCGTCGACGGCGCGAGCGAGACGAAGACGTTCTTCCGCATCATCTTCCCGGTGCTGCGCCCGATCAACGTCATCGTCTTCGTCATCACGGTCATCGAGTCGCTGCGGGCGTTCGACCTCGTCTGGGTCATCAACAAGGGACGCAACGGGCTCGAGCTCATCTCGGCCCTCGTCAACCAGAACGTCGTCGGCGAGGCGAGCCGGATCGGTTTCGGGTCGGCGCTGGCGACGATCATGCTCGTCATCTCGGTCGTCTTCGTGACGATCTACCTGTTCACCGTCATGCGCGAGGAGAAGCCGTGAGCGCCCCGACCGCCGGCCCCGCCCCGGCCCCCCAGGCCCCCCGCGCGCCCCGCGAGGTCACCGGCGACGAGCTCGCGG
>JBQGCR010000016.1:0-4074 GCA_052038585.1 Kineosporiaceae bacterium | reverse complement strand
CCGCCGAGCGAGGCGAGCTCGTCCTTGCCCTCGTCGGAGACGAGGAACTGGACGACGGCGCGCAGGTCCGCCAGGTCGAGCAGCGGCAGGCCGGCGGCGTCGGCGAAGTGGAAGACGAGCGCGAGGGACGACGTCTGGGTGTCGTTGAGGTCGAGCACCTTGGCGAGCAGCGTCGGGCCGAAGGCGGTGACGGTGGCCCGCACGGGGACCCCGGTGCCCTGGCCGCCGAGGGCGAGGTACTCGACGGGGAAGCCGGTCGGGACCCACTCCTGGCCGATGCTCGCCGTCCGCGCGGTGAGCTTGTCGTTCGCCTCCCCCGGGACGGCGATGCCCGACAGGTCGCCCTTGACGTCGGCGAGGAAGACCGGCACACCGTGCGCGGACAGCTGCTCGGCCATGAGCTGCAGCGTCTTCGTCTTGCCCGTGCCGGTCGCGCCGGCGACGAGGCCGTGCCGGTTGAGCATGGCGAGCGGCACGCGCACCTGGGCGCCGACGGCGGGCTCGCCGTCGGCGAGCAGGCAGCCGAGCTCGAGCGCGGGTCCCTCGAAGGCGTAGCCCGCGCTCACCCGGGCCACCACGTCCTGCGTGCCGTCCGCCACCGGCGTCCTCCGTCCCTCGCGACCGGCGCTGCCCCGACCGTCCCGGTCGCGAAGACTACGCCGCCCGCCCTCGTACACTCGCGGGGTGATTTTCAAGGCGGTCGGCGACGGGCGGCCCTACCCCGACCACGGGTGGACGACGCCGCGCCAGTGGTCGGCCGTCCCGCCCCGGCAGGTGCGCCTCGACGAGCTCGTGACGACCAAGCGCACGCTCGACCTCGACGCCCTGCTGTCGGAGGACTCGACGTTCTACGGTGACCTCTTCGCCCACGTCGTGCAGTGGCGCGGGACGATGTACCTCGAGGACGGCCTGCACCGCGCGGTGCGGGCGGCGCTGGCGCAGCGGCCGGTGCTCCACGCCCGCGTCCTCGTGCTCGACGCCTCGGGGGCGCCGGAGGAGGGGGACCGATGAGCGACGTCGTCGACCTGGGCGAGCGCGGCGGACGCGACCCCTACCGCCGCCGGCACCTGCGCCAGACGGCGACCTTCCTCCTGCTCGTCCTGCTCGTGCTCGGTCTCGGCGGTGCCGCGTACCTCGGGTGGACGGGCTCGCTCGACGTCGGCGGCGACGGCCGCCCGGCCGCGGCGTGCCCGGCGCCGACCCAGACCGCCGCGCGGTCGGTCGACACCCCGGTGCGGGTGTGGAACGCCTCCGGCCGCAGGGGTCTGGCGGCAGCGGTGGCCAAGCAGCTGCAGCTGCGCGGGTTCCGGGTGCCGGCGATCGACACGGCCCCCGCGGGCACGGCCATCGCCGGGCCGGTGCAGGTGCGGTACGGCATCGGCGGGCAGCTGCAGTCGCGCACCGTCGCGGCGCAGTTCCGGGGCACTCCCGAGCTCGTGCAGGACGACACGATCCCGGACGAGTCCGTGGACCTCTACCTCGGACCGGCGTTCGCCGAGATGACCTCGGTCGAGCAGGCCGTCACGCTGCTCGCGCCGATCCCCGCCCCGTCCCCGCAGGGCTGCGTCGCCGACGCGAGCTCCACGCCGGCCCCGCTCATCAAGGTGCCCGCGCCGCGTCCGGCGACGCCGACGACGACGCCCTGAGCGGACGGCGTCAGCCGGCCGGCTCCCACGGCTCGGCCCGCGCCGCCCACGGTCCCGGGGCGACGACGACGGCGTCCTGCGTCGCGAGCGCCTCGTCGATGGCCAGGCTGAGCAGGTGGTCGGTCGCCGCCTGGCTGAGCGGGTAGGGGTTCGGCCCGGTGCCGACGGACCACCGTGCCGCGTCGCGCAGCACGGTCGCGATGGCGATCTCCTCGTCGGCCAGGCGCAGCCCGGCGAACTCGTTGCGCCACAACGGGTCGCCGTCGAGACTGAGGTGGTCGGTGTCGTAGCCGTCGAGGTCGAGGTCGTACCCGAGCTGGCGGCGCTCGATCGTCGACCGGACGACCGTGCGCGGCCCGGCGAGCCGGGTGACGACGTCGCCGTCGATCTCGCCGAGGCTGCCGCGGACGAGCAACCGCCGGGTGCGCAGCGGGTTGTGCCACTGGTTGTCGGTGAAGTCGTAGACGCCGGCGGCGTCCCCGAGGTCGAGCGTCGCGAGGACGGTGGACGCCCGGTGCACGGTGTCGTCGTCCGTCCAGCCCGTGCGCGACAGCGGGTCGACGAGCGGGCCGTGCAGGCGCGTCGCCCGGACGGTCGCGCCCCGGTGCTCGACCGGCCCGGTGGCGAGCAGGGTCCGGACGAGCGACACCGCGTGGTAGCCGTGCGTCGAGCTCACCTGCACCTGCCCGGGCACGCCGACGACGCCGCGCCGCACCGCCGCCCGGCGGGCGGCGTGCCCGGGCATGAGGTGGTACTGCTCGGCGACGGCGACCCGCTCGTCCCCGCCGGCCTCCTCCCACAGCGCGGCGAGCCCCGCCGCGTCGGGCGCCGGCGGGGTCTCGCTGAGGACGTGGCAGCCGGCGCGGACGGCCTCGAGCACGCCGGCGGGGTTGGCGTCCCACGGCAGGCTCGTGACGACGAGGTCCGGCCGGCCTGCGGCGAGCAGGTCGGTCAGGCTCGGGTGGACGGGCGCGCCGTGCCGGGCGGCCGCCTCGCGCGCGGACTCCGGCCGGCGGACGACCTGCCCGGCGAGCACGAGGTCGTCGGGCAGGAGCGCCGCGAGCCGGACGAAGAAGCGGGCGCGCCAGCCGTCGCCGACGACGGCGACCCGGGCGGGGGCCACGCGGGCCCGGCTCAGATCGACGGGTCGGCGTCGCCCGGCGGGATCTGCGAGGTCGACGGCGGCGCCGGCGAGGCCGGGGGCGCCGGGCGCGGGCCCGGACCGTCCTGCGGCGGCGTCGGGGCGCCGGGGGCGGCGGGCGTGTCGGCGGCCGGGCTGTCGGCCGCCTCGTGCCACACCTCGCCCGGGCTACCGGCCCTGTCGTCCCCGGCGGGCTGCTGGCCCTGCCGCTGGTCGAAGGCCCGCTTGAGCTCCGTGGCCACCTGCTCGGCGGTCGCGCCGAGCGCGGCGCCGAGGGTGCGCCCGACGTCCTTGAGGTCGCTCTTCACGCTCGGGTCCTTGGCCGCCTGACGGGCGGCGTCCGCGGCGTCCTGCAGCACCCCGGCGAGCTTGCCCATCGCGGCGCTGACGTCGTCCTTCGTCGGCGCGTCGTCGGCGCGCTGCCGGGCGTAGTGGCCCTTGAGCGTCGCCCCGAGGTCGCTGAGCTTCTCGCCTGCGCTCTTCCAGGACGCCCCTGCGTCCGTGCTGTCGGTCATGGGTCCATTCACTCCCGGACCCGGGCGTGAGCACCAGTCCAGACGTCCCCCCGATCCGTGCGGGGGTCAGCCCCACCCCGCGCGGCCCGCACGTGCCACACCACGGCGAGGGCGACCGCGAGGGCCAGGACGGCCGCGCCGCCGCGGGTCGCGCCGAACCAGATCCAGGCCGACGGCGTGAGCGCCCCCGCGGCCGCCGTCGTCCCGACCGCGACGGCGAGGACGACGGCGACGACGGCGAGCCCCGCGGGGACGGCCGGGCGCACGGCGTCGGGCACGGCGACGGCGGGCGTCCGCCGCCACCAGCGCACCGCCCAGCCGCCGAGGACGGCCGCGCCGAGGACGCTGCTGCCGTACTGGCACCACTGGTACCCGGGCAGCGGGCCGTGCGTCGCGGCGAGCCAGCCGACCGTGCGGGTGCCCCAGCGACCGGCGTGGGTGAGCTCGTCCCACGCGACGTGGGTCGCGGCGCCGACGAGCGCGCCGGCGGCGGCGAGGGCGAGCCCGCGCGGGTGCACGCGCGGTCGCAGGCCGACGGCGACGCGCCCGGCGAGCCGGGCGCGCAGGCCGCGCGGGGCGACGGCGAGGGCCGGTGCGGACAGGACGCCGTGCCACAGCACCCAGAAGCCGAGCGCGACGGCGAGGTCGAGGGTCGGGACCGCCCAGGCCTGGTGCGTCCAGCGGCCGGACGCCGCCGTCGACCAGGCGCCGACGTGCACGGGGACGTAATAGAGCAGGTCCGGGGCCATGCTCCCGAGCACGAGCGCCGAGG
>JBQGCR010000015.1:0-3970 GCA_052038585.1 Kineosporiaceae bacterium | reverse complement strand
CGGGGTGCCCGGCCGTCGCGCATCCCCACCCCCGCCTCACCCCCACCCCCCGCCCCCGCCCCCACCCCCCGCCGTGATCATGAACGGTCGAGGCGTGATCATGCACGGTTGAGGCGTGATCATGCACGCCGTGTCGGTGATCATGCACGCCGTATCGGTGATCATGCACCCGGTGCTGGTGGCGATGCGTGATCACCGGCGCGTTGTGCGTGATCGCCGACACGAGCTGCATGATCACGCGGGACCGGGGGTGCGGAGGGGTGAGCGGTGGGGGGCGGTCGGGGCGGAGGATCTTCGCTGCCGAGCGCGAATGTCCGGATGGTTGGTATCTGTACCCCAGGTCACGGGCGATGAGCCGATCCGTTACGAACACGTGACATGGAGGTGAGCCGGAACGGCTTCCCGTGAGCGCCGTCACGTCATATGTTGCCTCGGACAACATATTCGGGTGCTGGCCCCTCAGTGCCCCGGAGGTTGTCGGCCCCCTTCGACGGGGCCCATCCGGAGACCGGACAGGCCGGCTCCAGGAAGGACCGGAGCACATGCTGCGTAAGCGTTTCATGGGCATCGTCGCCGTCGGGGCGATGAGCGCGCTGGCCCTCTCGGCCTGCGGCGGCAGCGAGGACACGACCGGTGGCGGCGCGACCTCGACCGCCGGGGCCACCGAGACCCAGGCCGCCGACGGCAAGGTCGGCGTCATCCTGCCCGACTCGGCGTCGTCGGCCCGCTGGGAGACGGCGGACCGTCCCTTCCTCTCGGAGGCCTTCGAGGCGGCCGGCGTGGAGTACGACATCCAGAACGCCGGTGGCGACGTGACGAAGTTCGCGACCATCGCCGACGGCATGATCTCCAGCGGCGTCAAGGTCCTCCTCATCGTCAACCTGGACTCCGACTCCGGCGCGGCCGTCATCAAGAAGGCCAACGCCGCGGGCATCCCGGTCATCGACTACGACCGCCTCACCCTCGGCGGCGGCGCGAACTACTACGTGTCGTTCGACAACGTCGCGGTCGGCACGGCGATCGGCGAGGGCCTCGTCAAGGGCATGCAGGCCAACGGCAAGACGTCCGGCCCGGTCGTCCTGCTCAACGGCTCCCCGACCGACAACAACGCGACGCTGTTCAAGCAGGGCTACGAGAAGGTCATCAAGGACGCCGGCTACACCGTCGCCGCCGACCAGGCCGTGCGCGACTGGGACAACCAGCAGGCCCTGACCGACTTCGAGCAGATCTTCACCCGGCTCGGCGCGAACGGCTTCGTCGGCGTCGCGGCGGCGAACGACGGCCTCGGCGGCTCGGTCGTCTCGGTCCTGCAGAAGAACAACCTCGCCGGCAAGATCCCGGTGACCGGCCAGGACGCGACGGACGAGGGCCTGCAGCGCGTGCTGCTCGGCACCCAGTACGTCACGGTCTACAAGGCCGTCAAGAAGGAGGCCGACGCGGCCGCCGACCTCGCGATCAAGATCATCCAGGGTGACAAGGCCGGCGCCGACGCGGCGGCCTCTGACGCCACGGCCGACTCGGTCTCGGGCAAGGACGTCCCGTCGGTGCTGCTCGACCCGCAGCCCATCTACAAGGAGAACGTGAAGGACGTCATCGCCGACGGCTTCACCACCAAGGAGAAGGTCTGCACCACGCCGGAGCTCCAGGCCGCCTGCACTGCAGCCGGCATCAGCTGACCCCGCGCTGACGCACAACACTCCGCCGGGCCCGGTTCCGCACCCCGCGGGACCGGGCCCGGCAGGGCGTCCGGGTCCATCCACCGGCCGGACGCTGCGGCGGGACGCCTGCGCCGCAGCGCGAGACGAACGCAGATGAGCGAGGAAGCATGAGCAGTCCGTCGAGCAGCACCGCCCCGTTGCTGAGCCTGCGGGGCATCCAGAAGAGCTTCGGCGCGGTCCACGTCCTCAAGGGCGTCGACCTCGACGTCTACCCGGGCCAGGTGACCGCCCTCGTCGGCGACAACGGCGCCGGCAAGTCGACCCTCATCAAGGGCATCGCGGGGATCTACACCTTCGACAGCGGCGAGTACACCTTCGACGGGCACAGCGTCGAGGTGACGAGCCCCAAGCAGGCCAACGCGCTGGGCATCGAGGTCGTCTACCAGGACCTCGCGCTGTGCGACAACCTCGACGTCGTCCAGAACCTGTTCCTCGGCCGCGAGGCCGTCAACGGCGTCGTCCTCGACGAGATCACCATGGAGCAGCGCGCCACCGAGACGCTCAAGGGCCTGTCGGTGCGCACCCTGAAGTCGGTGCGCATGAAGGTCGCGAGCCTGTCCGGCGGCCAGCGGCAGACCGTGGCCATCGCCCGCGCCGTGCTGTGGAACAGCAAGCTCGTCATCCTCGACGAGCCCACCGCCGCCCTCGGCGTCGCCCAGACCGAGCAGGTGCTCCGCCTCGTGCGCCGGCTGGCCGACAACGGCCTCGGCGTCATCCTCATCTCGCACAACATGAACGACGTCAAGCAGGTCGCCGACAACGTCGCCGCCCTCTACCTCGGCCAGATGGCCGCCCAGGTCGACGCCGCCTCGGTGTCGACCGGCCAGATCGTCGAGCTCATCACCGCGGGCCGCAGCGGCTCGATCGGCCTGCAGGACAAGGAGGCCGTCGCATGACGACCGACACCGCCACCCCGACCGACACCCTCGAGCACACCGGCCCCAACAGCCTCGTCGGGGAGTTCCAGGCCTGGCTGACGCGCCTGCGCGGGGGCGACATCGGCTCCGTGCCGGCCGTGCTCGGGATGGTCGCCCTCATCCTGCTCTTCACGGCGATCAACCCCGACGCCTTCGCGAGCAAGGGCAACTTCGCCAACCTGCTCACCCAGGCGGCGGCCTGGATCGTCATCGCCATGGGCCTGGTCTTCGTCCTGCTCCTCGGCGAGATCGACCTCGCCGCGGGCTTCACCGCGGGCACCAGCGCGGCGGTCCTCGCCGTCGTCGTCACCAACGAGGGGCTGCCCTGGTACGTCGGCATCCTCGCCGCGGTCGCGACCGGCGCGGCGGTGGGCCTGGCGATGGGCACGATCGTGTCCTGGCTCGGCATCCCGTCGTTCGTCGTCACCCTCGCCTGGTTCCTCGGCCTGCAGGGTGTGCTGCTGCTCATCATCGGCGACGGGGGCACGATCACGCTGCGGGACAGCGACGTCATCGTCGCCATCGCCAACGACAACATGACGCCGGTCCTCGGCTGGGCGCTGTTCGTGCTCCTCGTCGGCGGCTACGCCGCGCTCGCCCTGACGTCGGCGGCCCGTCGACGCGCCGCCGGCCTGCCCGTGCAGTCGATGGCGGTCATCCTCTTCAAGATCGTCGCGCTGGCGGTGCTCTTCGGCGTCTCCACGCTCGTGCTCAACCTCGAGCGCGGCCAGGTGACCGCCTTCGTGGACAACTCGCTCAAGGGCGTCCCGATCGTCGTCCCGATCATCGCCTTCCTCACCGTCGGGCTGACGTTCCTGCTCAACCGGACGACCTTCGGCCGGCACGTCTACGCGGTCGGCGGCAACGCCGAGGCCGCCCGCCGCGCCGGCATCAACGTCGGCCGGGTGCGGATCGCCTGCTTCGTGCTCGGCTCGTCCCTCGCCGCGGTCGGCGGCATCCTGCTGGCGTCCCGGCTCAACTCGGTCTCGCCGCAGACCGGTGGGTCGCTGACGCTGCTGCTGTCCGTCGCGGCCGCCGTCATCGGCGGCACGTCCCTGTTCGGCGGCAAGGGCCGGATCATCGACGCCGTCCTCGGTGGCCTGGTCATCGCGATCATCCAGAACGGCCTGCCGTTCATCACCCAGGAGGCGGGCATCCAGTACGCCGTGACCGCCTTCGTCCTCCTCCTCGCCGCCAGCGTCGACGCCATCGCCCGGCGCCGCGCCGCCGCGAGCGGGAAGTAGTCGCCGGCCGGGGCCCCCGGCCGCCCCCCCCCCGCGCGCGGGGCCCCCCCCCCCCCCCGGGCCCGCCCCCCCCCCCCGCGGGCCGGGGGGG
>JBQGCR010000014.1:0-4536 GCA_052038585.1 Kineosporiaceae bacterium | reverse complement strand
GAGCCGAAGGACGAGGTGTCGTCGGCGTTCACCTTCGAGGAGGTCGCCTCGATCGTCGACACCTCGCGCGACGAGGGGCTCCTCGACGAGCGGCACGACCTGCTCTCGGGCGCCCTCGAGCTGCGGGCGCGGCCCGCCGGGGACGTCATGGTCGCCTGGGACGCCCTCGTCACCGTGCCGCTCGGCGTGACCCCCGCGGACGTCGACCAGGTGGTCGCCCGCACCGGGTTCAGCCGTTTCCCGGTGGTCGACACCGCCGACGCCGGCGCCCCGGCGCTCGCGGGCTACCTCCACCTCAAGGACCTGCTCTACGCCGACGACGAGCGCTACGACGAGGCGGTGCCGGTCAAGCGGGTCCGGGCCCTGGCCTCGGTGAGCGTCGACGAGGAGCTCGACGACGCGCTCGCCGTCATGCGGTCGTCCGGCGCGCACCTCGCCCGGGTCGTCACCGCCGACGGGACGACGCTCGGCGTCCTCTTCCTCGAGGACGTCCTCGAGGAGCTCGTCGGGGAGGTGCGCGACGCGACCCAGCGGCGCAGGCTCCCCGTGGCCCCCGGTGGCCCGTCGTCCCGCCGATGACCCGTTCGGGTCCGAACGGGATGACGGTGCGTGATCAACGAGGTGCGCTTCGCGATTTGACTCGCGCCCGTGTCGACGCGTTATGGTTCCGTGACATCGAACGACGCATGACCGGCTCCCCCTCTGGGTATGGCGCTGGGCTGCGACGACCCGACGAGACGATCCAGGAGGTGGCGTGCCGACGCATCGCGCCGACACGCCGGCAGTCCGCCGGTCCCGCCAGGCCCCGTCCGGCCGCCGCGCACGCAAGGTCACTCCCCGTGATCGCGTGACCGCGGTCGTCGAGCTCGCACTGCCGTCCCTCAACGCCCCCAAGGTCGGCATCGCCGGTGCCCTGGGCTTCGCGACGATCGCCGCCCCGATCAGCGGCGTCATGACGCCGCAGGGAGCCTCCTCGCTGGCCGCCCCGGCGGCGGCCGCGGCGCCGACGAGCGCGCCGGTGCTCAGCCCCGCGCCGCCGTTCCCGCGCCTGGAGCCGACGCCGCGCACCGCCGTCGAGGTCGGTCGTGTCCTGCCGACCGCCCCGGCGACGGCGGAGTCCGTCCCGTCGGCGCTCGCCGCCCCGCGCGAGGTCGTCGTCACGCGCGCCTCCCGCGCCCGCGAGCGGCCGGTGCTGCCCGGCTGCGACGGCCAGGTGCGCGACAGCGGCGCCTCGAACGGCCGCCTCGGCAAGGCCGACCTGTGCACCCTGTGGGAGAAGCGGCACATGCTGCGCGCGGACGCCGCCGTCTCCCTCGCCAAGCTCAACGTCGCCTTCAAGGCCCGCTTCGGCGACGACCTGTGCATCACCGACTCCTACCGGTCCTACGGCTCCCAGGTGTCGCTGGCCGCCCGCAAGCCGGGTCTGGCCGCCCGGCCCGGGACGAGCAACCACGGCTGGGGCCTGGCCGTCGACCTGTGCGACGGCATCGAGTCCGGCCGCGGCGCGCGCTGGGACTGGATGCAGGCCAACGCCGGCGACTACGGCTGGGCCAACCCCGAGTGGGCCCGGCGCGGCGGCAGCGGCCCGTACGAGCCGTGGCACTGGGAGTTCCCCGGCACCTGAGGTCGCCCTCATCGGGTGAGCAGGTCCGGCCACGCCCGCAGGCTCTTGTCGCGGTAGGCGTCGCGACCCGTGCGCAGGCCGAACTCCAGGTCGGCGAGGAGCAGGCACCGCGCCCGGAAGAGCGCCCGGGCCGCCAGCCCCTCGTCCGGCGTCACGTGGACCGCGTACGCCCGCAGCGCGCCCTCGAAGGCGGCGCGGCCGAGATCGCGCAGGACGAGCCCGAGGTCGTGCGCCGGGTCGGTGAGGGCGGCGTCGGACCAGTCGACGACGCCCGTGACCCGCCCGGGGCGCACCGGGTCGACGAGCACGTGCTCGGTCCCCAGGTCCGCGTGGCAGAGCAGCGCGACCGGCGCCGGCGGCGGGGGAGCGGCGGCGAGGAAGCGCCGCGCCTGCTGCCTCTGGTCCGCCGTCAGGCTGCCGGCGAGCGCGGCGACGACGTCGGCGGTCTCCGCGAGCCAGGCGTCGTGCCCGGTCCGGTCCTGCTCGACGAGCCCCTCGACCCGCCCGCGCGGGACGGCGGCGAGCCGGCCGACGACGTCCCCGACGACGCCCGCGACCGCGGCGGGCGGCGTGCCAGGGACGTCGAGGAGCGGGACGCCGGTCAGCCGGGTCTGGACCGCGCGCGCCGGGTCGGCGTGGACGGCGAGCGTCGCCGGGACGGCGACGGGGAGCACCGCCGCGGCCACCTCGAGCAGCCGTGCCTCGCGGCGCAGGAGGTCCAGCGCGTCGGGCCCCGGGTCGCGGACCTCGCGGACGACGACGGCGTCGTCGCCGCGCACCGCCCAGGTCCGGTGGTCCTCGCCCTCGGCGAGCAGCACGAGGTCCTCCCGGCGCGGGTCCACCCCGCCACCGTAGTCAGGTCGCGATGTCCGGGTAGGGCAGCGAGAAGTGCGCGAGGCGGCGCGCGTACTCGAGCTGGAAGCCGAGCGGCTCGGGGTGGTCGCGCTCGAACATCGCGATGAAGAGCGTCAGGGTGAGGAAGGGGTGCGCGCCGAGCTCGAAGAGCGCGGGGTAGTCGTGGGTGGCGAGCGCCTCGCGCTCGGCGGGGGTGAAGGCGAGCCAGGTGGACCGCTCGCCGAGGGGTGCGTTGAGGATCCGGTTCGCCTCCTCGGCCTCCCACCAGGTGACCGTGCCGGTCGGGTCCTCCCGGTAGCGCTCGACGAGCTCGGGGTCGCGGTCGACGGTGAAGAGGAACTTGTCGACGAGGTAGCGGCTCATCGCACGTCTCCCGTCGGGGCGCCGGCGCCGCGCGGGTCGCCGGAGGGGTACCAGGTGAAGTACGCCTCCATCGTGTGGAACAGGTCGAGGTGGTCGGCGTAGTCGGCCTTCACGCCGTCGCCGGCGACGCCCATCATGAGCATGAAGTCCATGAACCCCTGGGTGGCGTTGCCCGGCTCGAGGAGGTTCTCGACGGTGACCTCGGCGAGCGCCCGCTCGGTGTCCCCGCTCGCGATCCACTGCACGGCCCTCTCGTCGAACTCGGGGTCCGGGCCGTGCGGGCCGAACTGCCGCGGCCCGCCGAGCTCGAGCGACAGGTGACCGGTGCCGATGATCGCGACGCGCTTGTCGCTGTCCCACTCCTCGACGAGCCGGCGCAGGGTGCGCCCGAGCTCGACGAAGCGCTTCGGCTGCGGCAGCGGGGGGGCGAAGATGTTCGTGTAGACGGGGACGACGGGCAGGTCGTTCTGCGGGCGCAGCGTGATGATCGGGCACGTGACGCTGTGGTCGAGGCGCAGCTCGTTGCTGAAGGCGAGGTCGAAGCCGGCGTCGAGGCCGCCGCGCAGGACGTGCCCGGACAGGTCCCGGTCGCCGGCCATCCGCATCCGCGGCAGGCCGAACTCGCGCTCCTCGTTGTACCAGTTGGCGTCGTACTGCTCGGCGTGACCGACGAGGAACTGCGGCATGTTGTCGAGCCAGAGCTGGTGGAAGTGGTCGCTGCCGACGAGCAGGAGCACGTCCGGGCGGGCCGCGGTGAGCGTCTCGCGGAACGCCTCGATCTTGGCGACCCACGCGTCGGCGAACGGCGGGCGGTCCTCGCCCGTCGCCGTGCTCGCGCGGTAGTAGAACGGGTGGTGCGTCGAGGCGATGACTGCCGCGATCTCGGCCATCAGCGCTCCTCTCCGGGGCTCGCGTCGGGCAGGGGGACGGCGTTGCGGTCGACGTGCAGGTAGACGTCCATGGCGACGGGGTGCCGGCGCTCCTCGGCGAGCTGGCCGAGCAGCCCCGCGGCCCGGGCGAGGAGGGCGACGCCGCGCAGCAGGTCCGGCGGCAGGCCGAGGTCGGCGAGGGCCGCGCCGCACACCCCGGCGCCGTTGAGCGGCAGCGTCCGGCCGAGCACCTGCGGGTGCACCCGCCCCACCGCCGCGAAGAGCGCCAGGTGCGGGCCGAGGACGCCGTCCTCCCGGGCGATCGCGTAGATCCGCGGCGTGCGGGGGTCCTGCTCCTTGTGGACGGGGTGGCCGAGGCCGGGGACGTAGCGTCCGGCCGCGCGGGCGTCCCGCACGGCGCGCAGGGCCAGGGCGTCCCAGCCGGCGTCGTCGTCCGGCGCAGGCCCGTCGTGCCGGGCGAGGGCGGCGGCGAGGAAACGACCGCAGTCCTCGGTGACGCCGAGGAAGCGCGAGCCGCCGCCGAGCAGCCCGGCGGCCATCGCGCCCTGGAGCGAGTCCGGCGCCGACAGGTACGTCAGCCGGGCCGCGATCGCCGTCGGGGTGAAGCCGTGGTCGGCGAGCGCGACGAGCACCGCCTCGAACAACCGCACGCGCTCGGGGGCGGGCCGTTCGCCGGTCATGAGCCACAGCGCGAGCTCGCCGAAGCCGACGCGGCCCATGAGGTCCTCGGCGAGGTCGTGCCCGAGCAGCGTGATGGTCTCGGCCGTCGACCGGCCGAGGTCGGTCGGGTACTCGCTCATGCCG
>JBQGCR010000013.1:0-5983 GCA_052038585.1 Kineosporiaceae bacterium | reverse complement strand
ACACCGCGGGAGCGGCAGAGCCGCTGGGCGAGGAGCAGCGCCTGGAGGGCGGGCGAGCCGGCGACCCCGCGGACGTGGCAGACGACGTCCCGGGACGGGTCGACCGCGCCGGCGAGCTCCTCGAGCATCGCGGCGGGCGCGCTGTCCGACCCGCGCGGCAGGTCGGCGACCGGCGACCGGGTGGCCCGGTCCAGCACGGTGAACCTCAACGTCTGCGTCATCGCCCGCTCCTTCCCGTCGCGCCAACGTCCTGCTCCGATGGTGCCCGGTGGACATGACGACAGGTCCGCGGGAAGTTTGCGACCGGATGACGATTCCGCCGGATGCGTCCGGCCGGGGCAGGATGGAGGCATGACCGCCCGCCCCCTGGTCCTCGTCCTCGAGGACGACCCGTCGGTGCGCGCGGTGCTGCGGCTCGTCCTCGCCGACGACGGCTACGACGTCGTCGAGTTCGAGGACGCCGACTCGGCGCTGCGCGGGCTCGACGCCCACCGGCCCGACGCGATGGTCGTCGACCTCATGCTCGGCGCCACGGACGGCTTCGCCTTCATCGCCGGTGCCCGGACCCGTAGCACCGTCCCGGTGGTCGTCGTGTCCGCGCGCCAGGACACGCACGACGTCGTCGCCGCGCTCGAGGTCGGCGCCGACGACTACCTGACCAAGCCGTTCGTCCCGCGCGAGCTCACCGCCCGGCTCAAGGCGCTGCGCCGGCGCGACGAGTACGTCGCGCGGAGCCTGCGCGCCCCGGACGACGACCGGCAGGTGCTGCGGGGGGAGCCGGACTCCCTGGTCGTCGACCACGCGGCCGGCCGCGTGCTGCGCCGCGGCGAGCCGCTCCACCTGACGCTCACCGAGTTCCGGCTCCTGCAGGAGCTCGCGCGGTCGGCCGGGCAGGTGCTCAGCCGGCAGGCGCTGCTCGACCGGGTCTGGGACCGGGGCTTCTTCGGCGACGAGCGCATCGTCGACGTCCACATCCGCCGGCTGCGGACCAAGGTCGAGCAGGACCCGGACAGCCCGGCGCTCGTCGTCACCGTGCGCGGCCTCGGGTACCGCCTGGACGGCGGATGAGGCTCGGGCTGCGCCACCGGGTCGCGGCGGCCTTCTGCGCCGTCGCGCTCGGGGCCTCCGGTGCCCTCGCCGGGCTGACGTACGTCGTCGTCCGGCAGGCCCTCGTCGCCCAGCGCGAGAACGCCGCGGAGCGTGCGGCGTCCGCCTTCGCGAGCGTCGTCTCGGCCGGCCTCGTCACCGCCGACCGCTCCGGCAGCGAGGTGCTCGGCCTGGTCTCCTCCGCCGAGGGCGGCTACGCCCTCCTCGAGCTCGACGGCCGCTGGTACTCGACGTCGCTCGACCACGACCAGTCCGACCTGCCGCGCGTGCTCGTCGACGCCGACCGCGGCGTCCTGACCCGCACGTGGACCCGGGTCGACGGCGTGCCGGCGACGGCGACGGCGGTCCCGGTGCCGGCGACGACGGCGAGCCTCTTCCTCGTCGACCCCGCCACCGAGGCGACGAGGACCCTGTCGACGCTGCGCTGGGTCCTCAGCGGTCTCACGGCGGTCGTCGCCGTCGCCGGGGCCGGCCTCGGGGCGTGGGCGGCTAGGGCCGCGACGCGCCCCCTCGACGTGGTCGGCACCGCCGCGGCCCGGATCACCGCGGGGGACGCCGACGTCCGGCTCCCGCCCACCGACGACCCCGACCTCGCACCGCTCGTCGCGAGCTTCAACGCGATGCTCGACACCCTCGCCGAACGCGTCGCGCGGGAGGCGCGGTTCGCCTCGGACGTCAGCCACGAGCTGCGGACGCCGATGACGGCGGTGGTCGCCGCCGTCGACCTCGTCGCCGCGCGCGAGGCCGACCTGCCGCCGGCCGCCGCCGAGGCGGCCCGGCTCGCCCGGGCCGAGGTGACGCGGCTGCACCGCTTCCTCGAGGACCTGCTCGACCTCGCCCGGATGGACGCCGAGGCCTCCCACCCGGCGGCCGCCGACCGGTCCCGCTGGTCGCGCACGCAGCTGCCCGACCTCGTCGCCGCCGCCTGCGCGGACCTCGGCCACGGCCCCGACCTCGTCCGCACCGGGGACGCGGCGGACCCGGTCGTCGAGTGCGACCGGCTCGAGGTGCGGCGCGCGCTGTCCAACCTCGTCCGCAACGCCGACCTCCACGGCGGCGGCGTGCGCCAGGTCGTCCTCGAGCGGAGCGGGACGGACCTGCTCGTCCACGTCGACGACGCCGGGCCGGGCGTCCCCCCGGCCGCCCGGGACCGGGTCTTCGAGCGCTTCGCGCGCCTCGGCGCGCGCACCGACGCCGACACCCGGGGCACGGGCGTCGGGCTCGGCCTCGCGCTCGTGCGGCAGGCGGCCCGCCGGCACGGCGGCGACTGCTGGTGCGCCGAGAGCCCGTGCGGCGGTGCGCGGTTCACCCTGCGGCTCCCGGCGGCCGACCGGAGCCCCTCGTGAGGGCGCGCCGCCTGCTCGCCGCGGCGGCGGCCGGCGCGGTCCTCGCCGGGTGCGGCCTGCCCACGTCGGGGCGCACGACCAGCGTCCCCACCGGGTCCCTGCCGGGCCTGCGGGCCGCGCCGACGCCCACGGCCGCGGCGCCCGCGGCCTTCACGAGCACGGTCGACGTCTGGCTCGTCGGGCCGGACGGCCTGCTCGTCCCCCGCTTCCGCCCGGCCCCGGCCGGCCCGCCGGCCGAGGCCGCCCGGGTCGCCCTCGACGCGCTGCGCGCCGGGCCGGACGAGGCCGAGCGCGCGGCCGGCCTGTCGAGCGAGGTCGCCGCCGGCGCCGACGTCGACGTCGTCGCGCTCGAGGACCGCACCGTCTCCCACGAGATCCGCTTCGCCGCACCGCCGCCGGCCGAGCGGCTGCCGACGGCGGTCGGCCAGGTCGTCCTCACCGTGACGTCGGTGCCCGGGGTGAACCGGGTGCTCCTCGTCGACGGCGGCACGGCGGTCAGCGCCCCGCTGCCGGACGGCGAGCTGACCGAGCGTCCCCTCACCGCCGCCGACTACGCCTCCCTCACGCGACCGTGACGAGGCCGGTCAGCGGGGAGAGCGAGGCAGCCGCGTCCGCAGTCCCCTGGAAGGCCGCGCGGTAGCGCCCGCTGCGCGTGGCGACGACGGTCGCCGTCCACGTGCCGTCCTGCGCGGTCACGACGGAGCGCACCTTGGCGAGCTTGGCGCCGGCCGCGTCGTGCACGGTGACGACGACGGCGACCCCCCCGATCCCGCTGCCGCGCACCGAGTCCACGACCCGTCCGGTCAGGACGATCGCCGTCCCCGCGGGGACGCTCGCGGGTCCCCCGTACTCGACGCTCGTCCGGGTGAGCACCTTGGTCCGGGCCTCGACGCTGCCCGACGCCGCGACGCCCGCCTGGGTGAGCGCGCGCACCGTGACCGTCCACGCCGTGTCGGACGCGAGCCCGGTCGCCGTCCACCCCTGTGCGTCCGCCGGCAGCTGGGCCGAGCGCAGCGGCGCACCCGAGGCGCTGGGCGCCACCTCGACCCGGTAGCCCGTGACCGGGAGGCCGCCGGTGTCCGACGGCTGATCCCAGGCCACCGTGACGGCGTTGCCGGTGCTCGACACGGCGCGCACCGCGACGGGCCGGTCCACCCGTGTCACGGTCACCGCCCGGGAGAACTCCCCGGTGCTGCCGGCGGGTGTCGTCGCCGTCGCCGCGACGACCGTCCGGTCGGCGAGCGGGACGGCCGGGCGGACCACCGCGGTGCCGGTGGCGTCCGCGACGGCCGTCGCCAGGTACGTGCGGCCCTGCCCGAAGGCGGCCAGGCCCGTCCAGGTGGCGGGCGCGCGACCGGTGTCGAAGAGCTCGACGGTGCACGAGGCGCAGGTGTCGACCGTGACCGACGACCCGTCCGACGCCACCGAACGCACGACCGGGGCCCGCACGCCCTCCTGGACGGCCGGGTCGCCGGTGCCGCCCACGTTGGCGTTGTTCAGCGGGCCGAGGTCGATGCCGAGGCCGCCGTTGTCATGGATCCGGTTCTGCGTGAACGTGTTCCGCAGGACGGGCAGGACGTAGGACGACGGCGGCTGGCTCGCGGTGGCGAGCACCTGGACGCCCCGGCCGTTGTGGGCGATCGTGTTCCGGGCGAAGACGTTGTCCACGGCGCCCTGCTCGACCCGCAGGCCGTAGTCCCGGTTGCCCGCCGGCGTGCCGTCGCGCAGCACGCCGACCCAGTTGTCGTGGACGTCGTTGCGCTGCTGGCCCTTGTCGACGAGCAGGCCCGCGGCGTTGCCGACGACGACGTTCCACGCCACCTCGGCGTAGCCCGCGTTCGGGCTGCAGGGGGCGCACGTCTTCTCGCCCTCGAGCCGGATGCCCATCATCCCGTTGCCCGTGAACGGCAGGACCCGCGTGCCGGTGACGTCCGTCCCGACGAGGTTGCCGAGGACCTTGTTGCGCCGGTTGAAGGGTCCGTGGGAGACCTCGATCCCCTCCTGGGTGTTGCCGGAGACGACGTTGTGCTCGTTCGGCCGCAGGCCCCCGATGACGTTGTCCTGCCCGTTGTAGTTGACGTCGATCCCGTGGGACCGGTTGGGCAGGGCGGCCGACCCGTCGGGGCGCAGGCCGACGACGTTGTTGCGCACCTGGTTGGCGTTCGTCGTGCGGTTGCTCAGGATGACGCCGCGATGGGCGCAGCCGGAGATGACGTTGCGGTCCGCGAGGCTCACCGGCGTCGTCCCGTCGTACGAGGCGGGGACGCCGATGCCGTTGCGGCTCGGTCCGGTCGCCAGGAGGATCCCGCCGGCGCCGCCGTCCACCCGCGTCGCGCCGAACGTGCCCGTCGCGTCGGTGCAGACGAAGCTCCCGACGACGCTGTTGCCCGTGGCGCCGGCCCCGACCAGCCAGACCGCGACCTTGTAGTCGTAGATCGCGAGGCCGCGCAGCACGTTGCCCGGACCGGTGACGTAGAACCCGTTGCCGCCGGTGGTGCCCGTGCCCCGCACCTGGACCATGATCCGCGCGTTCGAGCCGTGCAGCGCCGTGTTCACCGCGGACCCGGGCTGGGTGTAGCCGTCGACGGTCACGCCCGCAGGGTTGGACAGCTCGGGCAGGCGGCCGGTCGTGCGGATCTCGTGGGGTCCCGCGCCCGGGATGGCGAACTCGACGCGCCCCCCGCCCGGCGCCCGGTTCGCCTCCTGCAGGGCGGCACGCAGGGTGCACTCCCCCGCCGTGGTCGCGCAGACGCCGTCCGGTGCGCGGTCGGCGGCGTCACCGGTGCTGTCGACGACGAGGACGGTGGCGGCCGAGGCCGATGCCGCGACGTCGGCCGCGGCCGGCCCGGTGAGGGAGGCCGCGGTGAGGGCGGTGGCGGACGTGACGACGGCGACCCGCGCGAGGGCGCGGCGGATCACGGGCGGGGTCATGCGGAGGCCTCGTTCCTGTCGGGGGCGGCGACGCCACGCTAGGAGCCGGCGCAGGCCGGCGGGCGCCGATCGGTCGCACCGTCATCCAGTCGCAAAGAAGGGCGAATGCCGCGTTCCTCGCTCGGCCGTCCTGACGGACGGCACCGGCACCCGGGTCCGCGCCGTCAGCGCTGGCGGCGGTACCCGCCGACGAGGACCGCCGAGACCGGGACGAGGAGGAACCAGACCCAGCTCCTCGTCAGGGTGAAGAGGATCAGGGCGACGAAGGGCGACAGCGCGACGAGCACGCCCGGGTTGAAGCCGCCGCCGCGGGCCGGCGCCGGCAGCGGCTGCGGGGCGGGGACCGGGGTCGCCCGGACAGGGTCCGGCGTCCCGTGCGGCGCCGGCAGGTCGACGAACACGGGGCGCAGGTCGGCCCGCACGCGGGCCTGCCGGACCGTCGCCCACCGGTCCTCGTACTCCGTGCCGCTGATCCGTCCCGCGTCCCGGTGCACCGCCAGCGCGGCCACGGCCGCCTCGCGGTCGGCGTCGGACAGGCGCAGGCCGGGTGCGTCGTCGTCGGGCACGGCAGGCAGGTCGGACCCCATGCCGCAAGTCTG
>JBQGCR010000012.1:0-7356 GCA_052038585.1 Kineosporiaceae bacterium | reverse complement strand
GGGGGGGGGGGGGGCCGGGGGGGGGCCGGGCGCCGCGTGGGCCGGGCCGCGCGGGGCCGGGACGACGCCGGCCCCCCCGCGGGGGGGCCGGGGGGGGGCCACGACGGTCAGTCGCAGCTCCACGCCGGCAGTCTGCGACGGACGGGGCCGTCCTCGGGCCGACGATCAGCGCGCCTGTGGACAACCAGGGGACGAAACGGGCTGTGGAGGGCCCGTCAGACCTCTCAGGCGTCGTACGTGCGGCGCTCCTCGACGACCGTCGCCCGCGGGTCGGCCGCGCGACGCTCGCTCACCGTCGTGCGGCGGCGCGGGGCGAAGACGATGAGGTCGACGAGGAGGCCGATGACGCCGGCGGCCATGAGGATCCAGCCGATGACGACGAGGTCGAGACCGCTGACCGTCACGTCCACGGCGAAGGCGAGGATCGCGCCGAGCGCGATGAGGACGATTGCTGCACCGATACCCATGGGGGACCTCCCGGGCCGTCTGCGCCGACCGTCGGCGCGGCTCCCGACCCGGTTCCCGCGGGCGCGCGGGGGCAAACGCCGAGTCACCCGGTCGGCTCAGCGCGGAGGGCCAGGACCTAGGGCGACCAGTCGGGCGCCGGCTCGACGACGGCGAGCATCCGGGCCGGGACGGCGGCGCCCCACGCCCCGACGACGCCGCAGGAGACGGCGCACGTCGTGTCCCGGTCGCCGAGGCCCGCGACGGTGGCCCAGAACGTCTCCTCGAAGTCGCCGCCGCAGTGCGCGACGACCCACAGCGCGAACGGGACGGTGTCCCAGCCCGCGGTGTCCCGGCCCGTGCCGAGGACCTGCGGCGCGCTCGCCCGTCCCTCGTCGTCGAAGGGGTGGTCGGCCGCCACGAGCAGGCGGTCGCGGGTCGGGCCCGGCCGGCAGACGCCGGCGAGGTGGCGCAGCCACGCGGTGCCCGACCCCGGGTCGGCCGCGGCGACGGCGACGGCGACCGCCGCCTCCGCGGCGTCGGGGTGGCCGTGCGTCGTCGCGGCCTGGTCGCGGGCGAGCGCGGCCGCCGACCGCTGGTCCCCGGCGCACCACCCGCCGACGGGCGCGGCCCGCATCGCCGCCCCGTTGCCCCAGGACCCCGCCCCGCCGAACGCCTCGCGGACGAGGGGCCGCCACGGGACGCCGTCCTGCACCGCGAGGAGGAGGTCGCGCGTGCCGTGCCCGTAGCCGCGGTCCCAGGCGAACGTCGACGCGAAGAGGTCGACGAGCCGGTCGGCGACGACGAGCCCGAAGCGGTCGAGGTGGGCGGCGACGGCCGTCGCCATGAGGGTGTCGTCCGTCCAGCGGCACGGCCCCGGCGGCAGCTCGCGCCGCGCGATCCGCGGCGTCACCTGCTCCGGCGGGCCGAAGAAGGCCTCGCCGAGGGCGTCGCCGACCCGCAGCGCGGTGAGCGCCGCCAGCATGCGTTCCCGACTCGGCACGGGCCCCCTCCCCGCGCCCCGGGGGGCGCAGTGTCGCCGTCCGTGAGCGGCCGCGTGCGTCAGGCTACCGCTGCGGGGCGGCTGGCGGCCGTCCGGTCGTGGCGCGGACCACAGCCGCTGAGGGGCGGTGCCGTGGAGCGTCTCGTACGTTCGTGGGGATGAGCACGCCCGACGACGTCCCGCCCGCCCGGCCCCGCCCGGCGCTCGCCGTCCGTCCCTGCCGGTCGCAGTGCGCCTGGACGACGACGCCGGCCGCCCGCGACGGGTCGGTCCTCATGGCGTGCCGGGGCTGCGGGTCGCAGTGGTCGCCGGCCGAGCCGTGGCTGCCGCTGGACCTCGACGGGAGCGTCCCCGAGGCGGCCCGTCGCGCCCGCGCCGCGCACGTCGCGCGCCCTCCGGCGGCCGGTGGCACGCTGCGCGGATGACGCTCGACGCCACCGACCTCGCCCACCTGGACCGCTGCGTCGACCTGGCCGCCGAGGCCGTCGCGGCCGGGGACGAGCCCTTCGGGTCCCTGCTCGTCGACGCCGCGGGGACGGTCCGGTTCGCCGACCGCAACCGGGTCGTGACGACGGGGGACGCGGCGGCGCACCCTGAGCTCGCCGTGGCGCGCTGGGCGGCGGCGCACCTGACGGCGGACGAGCGGGCGGCCGCGACCGTCTACACCTCGGGGGAGCACTGCGCGATGTGCGCGGCGGCGCACGGCTGGGTCGGCCTCGGCCGGGTCGTCGTGGCGACGACGACGGCGCAGCTGACCGGCTGGCTGGCCGAGCTCGGGCGCGAGCCGTCGCCGGTGCGGCCGCTGGCCTTCACCGACGTCGTCCCCGGGGCCGTCGTCGACGGGCCGGTGGACGGGCTGGCGGACCGGGTCCGGGCGCTGCACCGGGACGCGACGCGAGCGGCCTCTCCTGTGGACGGCTGACGCCCCCGACGTCCCCTGTGGACAACTCTGTCCGGGCTCGACGGTGATCGCCTATGCTGCGGCGCGCAGTGATCAACGGGTGATCGACATCGGTGGTCGGACGGGGAGGTGAGCGCGCGTGGACGGGGTCCGGATCGTCACCGACGAGGTGCGCGAGCTCATCCGGCGACGGGGGATCGACCCGGTGCGGGACCCGTCCGGGGTGCGCCGGCTCGTCGAGGAGGCGGTGGGGGACTACGACGAGCGGTCCCTCGTCGCGGCGCTGCCGCCGCTGCCCGACGTCGCCGGGACGGTCAAGCAGGTCGTCGACGAGGTCGCGGGCCTGGGTCCGCTCCAGGCGTTCCTCGACGACCCGCAGGTGGAGGAGATCTGGGTCAACGAGCCGGGCAAGGTCTTCGTCGCGCGCGGCGGGGTGGCGGAGCTGACGACGACGATCCTCGACGAGTGGGAAGTCCGCGCGCTCGTCGAGCGGATGCTCAAGCACTCCGGGCGCCGGGTGGACCTGTCCTCGCCGTTCGTCGACGCGAGCCTGCCGGACGGGTCGCGGCTGCACGTCGTCGTCCCGGACATCACCCGGGAGCACTGGGCGGTGAACATCCGCAAGTACGTCGTGCGGGCCGGCCACCTCGACGACCTCGTCGGCCTGGGAACGCTGACCCGGCACGCCGCCGACGTGCTGTCCGCCGCGGTCCGGGCGGGGCTCAACGTCCTCGTCTCCGGCGGCACGCAGGCCGGCAAGACGACACTGCTCAACTGCCTCGCCGGCGCGATCCCGCCCCGGCAGCGGGTCATCACCTGCGAGGAGGTCTTCGAGCTACGGCTGCCGCTGCGCGACGTCGTCGGCCTGCAGTGCCGCCAGCCCAGCCTCGAGGGCACCGGTGAGGTGCCGCTGCGCCGGCTCGTCACCGAGGCGCTGCGGATGCGACCGGACCGGATCGTCGTCGGCGAGGTGCGCCAGGCCGAGAGCCTGGACCTGCTCATCGCCCTGAACAGCGGCCTGCCCGGCATGGCGACCCTGCACGCGAACAGCGCGCGGGAGGCGCTGACGAAGATGTGCACCCTGCCGCTGCTGGCCGGGGAGAACGTGTCGAGCCGCTTCGTCGTCCCGACGGTCGCCGCGAGCATCGACCTCGTCGTCCAGATCGGGCTCGACCCCGACGGGGTGCGGCGGGTCCGCGAGGTCGTCGCCGTCCCCGGGCGGGTCGAGGGGGACGTCGTCGAGACCGCCGACGTCTTCCACCGCCGGGGCGGCGAGCTCGTCCGCGGCGAGGGCTTCCTGCCGCACGAGGACCGCTTCGCCGCCGTCGGGGTCGACGTGCACCGGCTGCTGGCGCCGAGGGGGTGAGCATGCTCGCGGGAGACGGTGCCGGCGCGCTCGTGGGGCTGCTGCTCGGGCTCGGGGTCGCGCTCGTCTGGCTGTCCCTGTGGGAGTCCCCGCCGCGGCCGCCGCGGTCCGGCGGTCCGGCCGACCGGGTGCGCGACCTGCTCGTCCAGGCCGGTGTCGAGGGCGTCGGGCCTCGCGGGCTCGCCGCCGCGTGCGCTGCGGCCGGTGCCGGCACCTTCGTCGTCGTGCTCGGCGCGACGCGCGTCGCGCCGGTCGCCCTCGCGTTCGCCGTCATCGCGACGGCCGCACCGTGGGCGCTCGTCCGCGGTCGCGCGCAGCGGCGCCGGGCCCGGCTGCGCGAGGTGTGGCCGGACGTCGTCGACAACCTCGCGTCCGGGGTGCGCGCCGGCCTGTCGCTGCCCGAGGCGATCGGCCAGCTCGCCGAACGGGGCCCGGAGCCCCTGCGGCCCGCGTTCGCCCGCTTCGCCGCGGACTACCGCGCGAGCGGCCGCTTCGGGGACTGCCTCGACGAGCTCAAGGACCGCCTCGCCGACCCCGTCGGCGACCGGGTCTGCGAGGCGCTGCGGCTGACCCGCGAGGTCGGCGGCAGCGACCTGGGCCGGCTGCTGCGCAGCCTGTCGGCGTTCCTGCGCGAGGACGCCCGCACGCGCGGCGAGCTCGAGGCGCGCCAGAGCTGGACGGTCAACGCGGCCCGGCTCGCCGCGGCCGCGCCGTGGCTCGTCCTGGCCCTGCTCGCCACCCGGCCGCAGGCCCTCGCCCCCTACGCCCGGCCCGCCGGGGCCGGGGTGCTCCTCGTCGGCGGGGCGGTCACCGTCGTCGCCTACCGGCTCATGCTGCGGATCGGGCGGCTGCCCGAGGAACGGCGGGTCCTGCGATGAAGAGGGTCCTGCGGTGAGGACGGTGCTGCGGTGAGCGGCTGGTCCGGTGCGGGCGCGGCGGTCGGGCTCCTCGGCGGGCTCGGTCTCGTGCTCGTCGTCGCGCGGGTCCCGGTCGGGCGCACGCCGGACCTCGAGGCCCGGATCGCGCCGTACCTGCCGGACGTCCTGCCGAGCCGGCTGCTCGAGAACCCCGACCGGCGACCGGTGTTCGGCGCGGCCGAGCGGCTGCTCGCCCCGGTGCTCGCCGACGTCGCGGCGTGGCTGGAGCGTGCCGGCGGCGGGGCGGACGGCGTGCGTCGCCGGCTCGACCAGCTCGCCAGCCCGACGACGGTCGAGCAGTTCCGCGTCGAGCAGGTCGTCTGGGGCGCCGCCGGTGCCCTGGCCGGGACGCTGCTCGGCGCGTGGGCGGTCGCGGCCCGCGGCGCGTCTGTGCTCCCGGCCCTCGTCCTCGTCGTGCTCGGGGCGGCGCTCGGCGTCCTCGCCCGCGACCACGCGCTCGTCCGGCGGGTGCGTCGGCGCCAGGACCGGATCGCCGAGGAGCTCCCGGCCGTGGCCGAGCTGCTGGCCCTGTCCGTCGCCGCGGGCGAGGGCGCGGCGGGGGCCCTGGACCGGGTGGCCCGCACGTGCCGGGGCGAGTTGTCGGCCGAGCTGCGCCGTGCGCTCGCCGACGCCCGGTCCGGCGCGTCCCTCGTCCAGGCGCTCGAGGCGCTCGCCCACCGCGCCGACCTGCCGTCCGTCACCCGCTTCGTCGACGGCATCACGGTCGCCGTCGACCGGGGGACGCCGCTCGCCGAGGTGCTCCACGCGCAGGCCGCGGACGCCCGCGAGGCGGCCCGGCGCCGGCTCGTCGAGACCGGCGGCGCGAAGGAGATCCTCATGATGGTCCCGGTCGTCTTCCTCGTGCTGCCGGTGACCGTCCTGTTCATCGTCGACCCGGGCCTCGCCGCCCTCGACCTGGCGCTGTGACACCCGCACCCGGCCCCCCGGACGGCTGCGGCACGACCGCACTCGCGAAGGAGAGCATCGATGACGACCACCGGCCCCAGGGCGGCCCGCGCGTGGGCCTGGTTGACGACGCGCCGCGACGACGACGGCGACGTGCCGGGCTGGGTCCTCGTCACCCTCATGACGGCCGGTCTCGTGACCGCGCTGTGGGCGATCGCGGAGCCGCAGCTCGGGCGGCTGTTCAGCGAGGCGATCGAGTCGGTCACCGGTCCCTGACCGGGCAGGACGGCTCGGCGGTCGTGGACTTCGTCCTCGTCGGGGCGCTGACGACGCTCGTCGTCGTGGCCGTCGTCCAGCTCGCCGTCGTCCTCCACGTGCGCAACACCCTCGTCAGCTGCGCCGCCGAGGGGGCGCGGGCCGCGGCCCGGGCCGACGTCTCCCCGCAGGTCGGCGCGCAGCGGGCGCGCGAGCTCATCGAGGCCGACCTGTCCGCGGCGTACGCCCGCGACGTCCGGGCGGGCACCGAGCGCGTCGACGGCCTCGACACCGTCGTCGTCCGGGTCCGGGCGCCCCTGCCGGTGCTCGGGCTCGTCGGCGTCGGCCGGTCCGTCGACGTCCGCGGCCACGCCCTGCGCGAGGGCGGGTGACGCCGTGCCCGCAGCGGGGTCCGGACCGACGGACGACGGCGGCAGCGCGGTCGTCGAGTTCGTCGCGCTCGGCCTGCTCCTCCTGCTGCCGGTCGTCTACCTCGTCCTCGTGCTCGGCCGGGTGCAGGCGGCCTCCTACGCCTCGCAGGGAGCGGCGCGGACCGCGGCCCGCGCCGTGGTCGTCGCGGCGGACGAGGCCACGGGCCGGCGCACGGCCGTCGCGGCCGTCGCGGTCGCGCTCGCCGACCACGGGTTCGAGGACGACCCGGCCGCCGCCCTGCGCCTGGACTGCTCGGCGACGCCGTGCCTGACGCCCGGGGCGACGGTGACGACGGCGGTGACCGTCGACGTCGTCCTGCCCGGCGTCCCCGCCTTCGTCGACCGCGTCGTGCCGGCCCGGGTCGCCGTCACCGCGCGCAGCGTCGAGGCGGTCGACGCCTTCCGGGAGACGCCGTGACGTCGCGGTCGCCCAGGACGACGCAGGGCGACGACGACGGCCAGGTGCTCCTGCGCGTCCTCTGCTACACGGTGCACGTCCTCCTCCCCGTCGCCGTGCTCGCGGCGGCGACCGCCGTGCACCTCGCACGACCCCGCGTCGCCGGGATGGCGGACGCGGCGGCCGTCGCCGCCGCCGACACGCTCGACCGCGGCCGCTACTTCGGGCCCGGCGGCGGCGCGGGGGACGCCGGCGGGGGTCGGCAGGGCGCCGGGGACCCGGCCGGGGCGGTGCCCCTCACGGACGCCGGCGTCCGGGCGGCGGCCACCGAGCACGTCGCGGCCACCCCGCGGCCACCCGGGCTGCTCGCCGTCGCGGTCGCCGACCCCACCGGGACGCCGGACGGGACGACCGCCGAGGTGACCCTCGCGGCCGTCGTCCGACCACCGGGCCTCGGACCGGTCGCGGCGCTCTGGGGCGGCGGCGTGACGTTCAGGGTGACTGGCCGGGCCCGCGCCGCCGGCCTCGGCTGACCCGCGGCCGGCGGGAGGCGGGCCGGGGGCGCTTTCGTCCCGGGCGCCCGGCGGACCGGTCGTGGCAGCCTCGGCCCATGGGAGGGGTCGCACCGTTCGTCCCGGCCGCCGGCGGGGCGCCGGTGGCCGTCGCGCTGCTCGTCGTCCCGCAGTTCGCGCCGCTGCTCCTCGCCGCGCGGCTCGCTCGCCGAGCGCGGCCGGTC
>JBQGCR010000011.1:0-16910 GCA_052038585.1 Kineosporiaceae bacterium | reverse complement strand
GCCGAGACCGGCGTCGGGCCGGCCATGGCGTCGCCGAGCCAGGACTGCAGCGGGAACTGCGCGGACTTGCCGCACGCGCCGAGCAGGAGCGCCAGGCCGATCCACGTCAGCGTCGTCTCGCTCGTGCCCTCGGCGTTGCCGAGCACCTCGGAGAAGGCGACGCTGCCGAAGGTCGCGAACATGAGCATCAGCGCGACCGACAGCCCGAAGTCACCGACGCGGTTGACGACGAAGGCCTTCTTCGCCGCGGCGGCGTAGCTCGGGGTGTGGTTCCAGAACCCGATGAGCAGGTACGACGCGAGGCCGACGCCCTCCCAGCCGACGTAGAGCAGGAGGTAGGAGTCGGCGAGCACGAGCAGGAGCATCGCGGCGACGAACAGGTTCAGGTACGCGAAGAAGCGGCGCCGGTCGTGGTCGTGTTCCATGTACGCCACGGAGTACACGTGGATGAGCGAGCCGACGAAGGTCACGAGCAGCACGAAGGCCACGGAGAGCGGGTCGAGCAGCAGCCCGGCGCTCAGCTCGAACTGGCCGGCCGGCACCCAGGAGAACAGGTGCAGGCTCACCGACCGCTCGTCCTCGGGCAGGCCGCGCAGGGAGAGGAAGAGCAGGAAGCCCCAGACGAACGACGCCCACGACATGGCGACGCCGAGCCAGTGGCCCCAGGCGTTCGTCCGCTTGCCGCCGAGGAGCAGCACGGCGGCGCCGAGCAGCGGCAGCGCGACGAGCAGCCAGGCGCCGGACTGGACGGCGCCGCTGGCGGCCTGCGTCGTCGTCGACGTCGTCTCGGCCGCGAGGAAGGCGGAGGACAGGGAAGTCACCGGGCGGCCTCTCAGTACTTCAGCAGGTTCGCGTCGTCGACCGAGGCCGACCGGCGGGTCCGGAAGATCATCATGATGATCGCGAGCCCGACGACGACCTCGGCGGCCGCGACGAGCATGACGAACAGCGCGACGACCTGGCCGTCGATCGTGCCCTGCATCCGGGCGAAGGTCACGAAGGCGAGGTTGCACGCGTTGAGCATGAGCTCGACGCCCATGAACACGATGATCGCGTTGCGGCGCAGCAGGACGGTCGCGGCACCGATCGAGAAGAGGATCACCGACAGGTAGATCCAGTTGACGAGGTTCACTTCGTCTCCCCCTCGGCGGGCAGCGTGCCCGAGGTCGCCTGGTTCTCCGCGACGCCCTCGGTGGTCTCCGGCGTGCCGCCCAGCGGGTCGGCGCGCTCGCGCTCGAGCTCGGCGACGTCGGCGGTCGACGTGCCCGCGCCGCGCCTCTGGCCGCGGACGGCGAGGACGCGGCTGACGGACAGCTCCGACGGGGTGCCGTCGGGCAGCAGGGCCGGGGTGTCGACGGCGTTGTGCCGGGCGAAGACGCCGGGCGCGGGGAGCGGGGCCTTGACGGCGCCCTCGCGGATGCGCCGCTCGGACAGCTCGCGCTGGGTCGGCTTGGGGACGAGCCGCTCGCGGTGGGCGAGCATGAGCGCGCCGAGCGCGGCGGTGATGAGCAGCGCGCCCGTCGTCTCGAAGGCCCACACGTACGAGCCGAAGATCGAGCCGGCGATCGCGGTGATGTTGCCGGGGTCCGCGGAGACGTCGGCGAGGCCCGCCGCCGGGGCGAAGGCCACCGACCCGACCGCCCCCGCGAGCAGGACGACGAGGCCGGCGACGACGAGGGCCGCGACGGCGCGCTGCCCCCGGATCGTCTCGACGAGGGAGTCCGAGGAGTCGACGCCGATGAGCATGACGACGAAGAGGAAGAGCATCATGACCGCGCCGGTGTAGACGAACACCTGGACGGCGCCGAGGAACGGCGCCTCCTGGGCGAGGTACACCGTCCCGAGGAGCACCATGACGAAGGCCATGGCCAGCGCCGAGTGCACGGCCTTGCGGGCGAAGAGCAGGCCCAGCGCCCCGACGACCATGAGCGGGGCGACGATCCAGAAGAACGTCGCCTCCCCGCCCCCGGTGTCCTGGGCGCCGGTCGTCGCCGTCGTCGCGGTCTCGGTCACCGCGGCGAGCAGTGCGCTCACCGGTCCACCTCGCTCTCGACCGCCTCGGTGGACGCGGACCGCGCCTCCACCCAGGCCTTCTGGGCGGGCGTGGCCTGGGTGACCTCGCCCCGGTAGTACTCCTTCTCGGTCGCACCCTCGACCATCGGGTGCGGCGCCGGGACCATGCCGGCCTGCAGCGGCGCGAGGAGGTCCTTCTTCTCGTAGATGAGCCCGGCCCGGCTCGGCCCGGCCAGCTCGTAGAAGTTCGTCATCGTCAGCGCCCGCGTCGGGCACGCCTCGATGCACAGGCCGCAGAAGATGCAGCGCAGGTAGTTGATCTGGTAGACGCGGCCGTACCGCTCACCCGGGGAGAAGCGCTCCTCCTCGGTGTTGTCGGCCCCCTCGACGTAGATCGCGTCCGCCGGGCAGGCCCACGCGCACAGCTCGCAGCCGATGCACTTCTCCAGCCCGTCCGGGTGCCGGTTGAGCTGGTGCCGGCCGTGGAAGCGCGGCTCCGGGTCGCGGTACTTCCCCTTGTCCGGGTAGGACTCGGTGACGACCGGCTTGAACATCTCCTTGAAGGTGACGCCGAAGCCGGCGATCTTGGCCAGCAGGCCGGGCTGCTCGGCGGGCGCCCGCTCGGGGCCGGTGGGCGTGTCAGCCACGGTCGCTCTCCGTCGTCGTCGTGGTCGTGGGGGCGGTCGCCGCCGGGGCGACCTGCTCGCCGGCGATCGTCGTGCCGGTGACCGCCGCCGCGGAGGCGCCCGACGTGCGCACCAGACGCTGCCCCGGCAGGGGCGGGACGGGGAAGCCGCCCGCGAAGGGGTCGACCTCCTCCGGCGGGGCGGTGCGGCGCGCCGCGCGGGCGTCCTCGCGGCGCGTCGCGACGACCTCGTAGACCGCGTAGGCGGCGAGGACGACGACGACGACACCGCCGATGAGCAGCAGCCGCCGACCGGTCGTGATGTCCTCGGTGTTCTGCATCGTCTTGACGAGCGACACCACGACGACCCAGGCGAGGGCCGCCGGGATGAGCACCTTCCAGCCGAGGCGCATGAACTGGTCGTAGCGGAACCGGGGCAGCGTGCCGCGCAGCCAGATGAAGACGAAGAGGAACATCCACACCTTGACGGTGAACCACAGCAGCGGCCACCAGCCCTCGTTGAGCGCGCCGTCGGCGATCGCCGACAGCGGCCAGGGGGCGCGCCAGCCGCCGAGGAACAGCGTCACGGCGACCGCGGAGACGGTGACCATCGCGACGTACTCGGCGAGGAAGAACAGCGCGAACTTCAGCGAGGAGTACTCGGTGTGGAAGCCGCCGACGAGCTCGCCCTCGGCCTCGGGCAGGTCGAAGGGCGCGCGGTTGGTCTCGCCGACCATCGAGACGCAGAACAGCACGAACGCGGGGAACAGCGCGATGACGTACCAGGACGGCAGGTCGAGCGTCACGCCGCCGAGCGTCACGGACGCGCCGGACGCCTGCGCCTCGACGATCGCCGACGTCGACAGGCTGCCGGCGTAGAGGAAGACGCTGACCAGGGCCAGGCCCATGGCGAGCTCGTAGGAGATGACCTGGGCGCTGGAGCGCAGGCCGCCGAGCAGCGGGTAGGTCGAGCCCGACGACCAGCCCGCGAGGACGAGCCCGTACACGCCGATGCTCGCCGAGGCGAGGATGTAGAGCACCGCGACGGGCAGGTCGGTGAGCTGCAGCGGGGTGCGCACGTCGGTGAAGGGGATGCCCGCCTCCGGCCCGAACGGGATGACCGCGAAGGCCATGAAGGCCATGGTGCAGCTGATGATCGGCGCGATGACGAAGACGACCTTGTCGGCCGCCGTCGGGACGATGTCCTCCTTGAGCGCGAGCTTGACGCCGTCGGCGAGCGACTGGAGCAGGCCGAACGGCCCGGTCCGGTTCGGGCCGGGCCGGCTCTGCATCCGCGCCACGACCCGGCGCTCGGCCCAGATCATGAGCAGCGTCGTGAGGACGAGGTAGACGAAGATGAACAGCGCCTTGCCGAGGACGATCCAGCCGTTGTCCTGGCTGAAGTCCGCGACAGGGTTCTCCGCGAGCAGCATGGTCACTTCTCACCCCGGCTGATCGTGACGACGGCGCCCGAGTCGGCACCGAGGGTCTGGCGGACCGCGCAGCGCGCCGAGTTCGTCGGCACCCAGACGACGCGGTCCGGCATCGCGGTGACCACGAGGGGCAGCGTCACGCTACCGCGCGCCGTCGCCACGGTGACCGGGCCGCCGTCCGCCACGCCGATCTCGGCGGCCGTCGCGGCCGACAGGCGGGCCACCGCGCGGTGCGCGGTGCCGGCGAGGAACGGCTCGCCGTCCTGGAGCCGGCCCGCGTCGAGGAGCAGGTGCCAGGTCGACAGCACCGCCTGGCCGGCCTGCGGGGTCGGCGGCCCGCCGGCCTCGACGGCCGGGGCGGCGACCCGCGCCCCCTCCCACGCGTCGAGCTCGGCGAGCTCGCCGCGGACCCGCTCGACGCTGCGCAGGCCGAGGACGACGTCCATCTGGTCGGCGACCGCGTCGAGCACCCGGAAGTCGCTCAGGGCGTTCGACTGCAGCGCCGGGCCGAAGGCGCGCCAGCGGCCCTCCCAGTCCAGGAAGGTGCCGGCCTTCTCCGCGGCCGGGGCCACGGGCAGGACGACGTCGGCGGCCGCGGTGACCGCGCTCGCGCGCAGCTCGAGGCTGGCGACGAAGGGGACCTTGGCCAGCGCCGCCGCGGCGAGCGCGGGGTCGGGCCGGTCCGCCGGGTCGACGCCGCCGACGACGAGCGCCCCGAGGTGCCCCGCCGCGGCCGCGGACAGGATCCCGGCGGTGTCACGGCCGGGCCGCGCCGTCACCGACGGCACGTCCCACACGGTCGCGACGTCGACGCGGGCGCCGGCGTCGGCGACCGGGCGGCCGCCGGGCAGCAGCGAGGGCAGGGCGCCGGCCTCGAGGGCGCCGCGCTCGCCCGCGCGCCGCGGCACCCAGGCCAGCCGCGCGCCGGTGAAGTTCGCGAGCCGGTCGGCCGCGCTCAGCGCGCCCGGCACGGACGCGAGGCGCTCGCCGACGAGGACGACGGCCCCGGGCTCGCGCAGCGCGTCACGGACGTCGGCGACGACGCTCTCCCCCGCGGCGATCGCGTCGACGACCTCGGTCTCGGTGCCCGGCGCCGCCGGGACGAGCCGGGCGCCGAGCTTGGTCAGGCCGCGGCTGGCCCACGGGGCCACCGCGACGACCTGCTGCCCGCGGGCGACGGCCTTGCGCAGGCGGAGGAAGACGATCGGGCTCTCCTCCTCCGGCTCGAGGCCGAGGAGCAGGACGGTCTTGGCGGCCTCGAGGTCGGCGTAGGTGACCCCCAGCCCGGCCCCGGCGACGGCGTGGCCGAGGAAGGCCTCCTCCTCCGCCGAGTGCGGCCGGGCGCGGAAGTCGACGTCGTTCGACCGCAGCGCGACGCGCGCGAACTTGGCGTAGCCGTAGGCGTCCTCGACCGTGACCCGGCCGCCGACGAGCACCCCGACGCCGGAGGCCAGGCTCTGCGCGTCGCGCGCCGCGGCCAGGCCGCGCGCGGCGACCTCGAGGGCCTCCGACCACGACGCCGCGCGCAGCTCGCCGGTCTCCTCGTCGCGGACGAGCGGGTTCGTCAGCCGGTCGTTCGCGGTGGCGTACTTGAAGGCCCAGCGGCCCTTGTCGCAGTTCCACTCCTCGTTGACCGCCGGGTCGTCGTCCGCGAGCCGGCGCATGACCGTGCCGCGCCGGTGGTCGGTGCGCAGGGCGCAGCCGGAGGCGCAGTGCTCGCACACCGACGCGGTCGAGACGAGGTCGAACGGGCGGGACCGGAACCGGTACGCCGCACCGGTCAGCGCGCCGACCGGGCAGATCTGCACGGTGTTGCCGGAGAAGTACGAGGCGAACGGCTGGCCGCTCTCGTCGAGCAGGGAGTCGCCGACCGTGGCCGTCGTCCCCGACGACAGGTCGGCGCTCATGCCCGTGACGTGGCCGCCCGAGCCGCGGGACTCGTCCGTCGTCGCGCCCTGCAGGCTCACCTCGGCGTCCGGCTCGAGGTCGGGCGACGTGCGCGCCTCGAGCTCGGCGGCGCTGGTGTGGTAGCCGAGCACGCCCGGGGAGAACGTGCCGATCTGCTGCTGCGCGCCGCGCATCTGCAGGTCGATGAACGGGTCGCCGGCGATCTCCTTGCTGAAGCGGGTGCACCGCTGGCACAGGATGCAGCGCTCGCGGTCCAGGAGCACCTGGGTGCTGATCCGGATCGGCTTGGGGAACGTGCGCTTGGTGTCGGTGAAGCGGCTCGACGCCTGGCCGTTGGCCATCGCCTGGTTCTGCAGCGGGCACTCGCCGCCCTTGTCGCAGACCGGGCAGTCGAGCGGGTGGTTGACGAGCAGGAGCTCCATGACGCCGCGCTGGGCCTTCTCGGCCACCGGGGAGGACACCTGCGTCTTGACGACCATGCCCGGCGTGCACTCCATGGTGCACGAGGCCTGCGGCTTGGGCATGGGGCGCAGCGAGCCGTCCGGGCCCGGCGTCGCGACCTCGACGAGGCACTGCCGGCAGGCGCCGGCCGGGGCCAGGAGCGGGTGGTCGCAGAAGCGCGGGATGGCGATCCCGATCTGCTCGGCGGCACGGATGACGAGCGTGCCCTTCGGCACGCTCACCTCGACCCCGTCGATCGTGCAGGTGACCAGGTCCGGCGGCGGCGCGGGCTTCGCGCCGCCGGGCGGGTTGGCGGTGACCGTCATCAGGCGTTGGCCCCTTCGAACAGCGTCGACGCGCTCCTGTCGAACGGGCAGCCGCCGTTCGTCAGGTGCCGCACGTACTCGTCGCGGAAGTACTTGATGGACGACGAGATGGGGCTCGTCGCCCCGTCCCCGAGCGCGCAGAACGAGCGGCCGAGGATGTTGTCACAGATGTCGAGGCACTTCTCGAGGTCCTCCTCGGTGCCGTCGCCGGCCTCGAGCCGGCGCAGCACCTGGGTGAGCCAGTACGTGCCCTCGCGGCACGGCGTGCACTTGCCGCACGACTCGTGCTTGTAGAACTCGGTCCAGCGCAGGACGGCCCGCACGACGCACGTCGTCTCGTCGAAGATCTGCAGCGCGCGCGTGCCGAGCATCGAGCCCGCCGCGCCGACGGACTCGAAGTCGAGCGGGGTGTCGAGGTGCTCCTCGGTGAACAGCGGCGTCGAGGAGCCGCCGGGGGTCCAGAACTTGAGCCGCCTCCCCCCGCGCATGCCGCCGGCCATGTCGAGCAGCTCGCGCAGGGTGATCCCGAGCGGGGCCTCGTACTGCCCCGGGCGGTTCACGTGCCCGGACAGGCTGAACAGGCCGTAGCCGGTCGACTTCGGCGTGCCCATCGAGCTGAACCAGTCCGCACCGCCGGTGACGATCGAGGGCACCGAGGCGATGGACTCGACGTTGTTCACCACCGTGGGACGCGCGTACAGGCCGGCGACCGCCGGGAAGGGCGGCTTGAGCCGGGGCTGGCCGCGCCGGCCCTCGAGGGAGTCGAGCAGCGCCGTCTCCTCGCCGCAGATGTACGCGCCGGCGCCGGCGTGGACGACGATGTCGAGGTCGAAGCCCGAGCCGAGGATGTCCGTGCCGAGGTACCCCTTGGCCTTGGCCTCCTCGACGGCGTTGAGCAGCCGGCGGTAGACGTGGACGAGCTCGCCGCGCAGGTAGATGAACGCCTTGTTGCAGCCGATCGCGTACGAGGTGATGATCACGCCCTCGACGAGGAACTGCGGGGTGGCGAGCATGAGCGGGGTGTCCTTGCACGTCCCGGGCTCGGACTCGTCCGCGTTGACGACGAGGTAGCGCGGTCCGCCGTCGGGCTTGGGCAGGAAGCTCCACTTCATGCCCGTGGGGAAGCCGGCGCCGCCGCGGCCGCGCAGGCCGGAGTCCTTGACCGCCGTGATGACGTCGGCCGGCTCCATCGTCAGGGCCTTGCGCAGGCCGGCGTACCCGCCGTTGCGCTCGTACGTGTCCATCGTCCAGGACCGCTCGTCGTCCCAGAAGGCCGACAGCACGGGGGTGAGGGTGGTGGCCATGGTTCGTCAGCCCTCCGGATCGCTCTTCGGCGGGGCGGTCGCGCTGTCCGCGTCCCCCTCGCCCTCGGTCGCCTCGGCGGCGGGCTTGCCCGCCACGGTGCCGGCCCGGCGGGCGTCGCCCGCGGGCACGGCGCCGACGTCGCTCGCGCTCGACCGGCCCGAGCGCGCGGCGCCCTCGGCCGCGACCTGCTCGGGCGCCGCGGCGGAGCCGGCGGCGGAGTGGTCCGGCGCGCGCCAGCCGTTCTCCCGCGCGAGGACGGTGCCGCGACGCGACGCGACCCCGGCCCCGACGCCCTCGTCGGCGCGCCCGTCGGGGAAGCCGGCGAGCACCCGCGAGACCTCCTTGAAGGAGCAGACCTTCGCGGCGCCCCGGGTCGGCGCGACGTCCTCGCCGCGCTGGAGGCGGTCGACGAGGTCCTCGGCCGACGACGGCGTCTGGTTGTCGAAGAACTCCCAGTTGACCATGACGACCGGGGCGTAGTCGCACGCCGCGTTGCACTCGATGCGCTCGAGCGTGATGGCGCCGTCCGCCGTCGTCTCGTCGTGGCCGACCCCGAGGTGGTCCTCGAGGTGCTCCCAGATCTGGTCGCCCCCCATGACCGCGCAGAGGGTGTTCGTGCAGACCCCGACCGTGTACGTCCCGTTGGGGTGGCGCTTGTACTGCGTGTAGAACGTCGCGACGGCGCTCACCTCGGCCGTCGTCAGGTTGAGCTGCTCGGCGCAGAAGGCGATGCCGTCCGGGCTGACGTAGCCCTCCTCGCTCTGCACGAGGTGGAGCATCGGCAGCAGCGCCGAGCGCGGCTGCGGGTAGCGCGCGATGATCTGCGCGGCGTCGGCCGCGAGACGCTCGCGGGCGTCGTCGAGGATCGGCATCAGCGGTCCACTCCACCCATGACGGGGTCCAGCGAGGCGACGGCGACGATGACGTCGGCGACCTGGCCGCCCTCGCACATCGCCGCGGTCGCCTGGAGGTTGACGAAGGACGGGTCCCGGAAGTGGGCCCGGTAGGGCCGCGTGCCCCCGTCGGAGACGAGGTGGACGGCCAGCTCGCCGCGGGGGCTCTCCACGGCCTGGTACACCTGCCCGGCCGGGACCCGGAAGCCCTCGGTGACGAGCTTGAAGTGGTGGATCAGGGCCTCCATCGAGGTGCCCATGATCTCGCGGATGTGCTCGAGGCTGTTGCCCGTGCCGTCGCTGCCGACGGCGAGCTGGGCCGGCCAGGCGATCTTGCGGTCGCCGACCATGACCGGGCCCGACGTGCCCTCGAGCCGGGCGAGGCACTGCTCGACGATCTTCAGCGACTCGTACATCTCGTTGATCCGGATCCGCAGCCGGCCGTAGGAGTCGCACGAGTCCCAGGTCTGGACCTCGAAGTCGTACGTCTCGTAGCCGCAGTAGGGCTGGGTCTTGCGCAGGTCGTGCGGCAGCCCCGTCGAGCGCAGCACGGGGCCGGTGATGCCGAGCGCCATGCAGCCGGTGAGGTCGAGGTAGCCGACGTCGACGAGCCGGCCGCGGACGATCGGGTTCTCGTTGGAGAGCTTCTCGATGTCCTTGAAGTCCTGGCGCAGCACCGGGATCGCGTCCCGGATCATGTCGATCGTGTCGGGCGTGATGTCCTGCGCCAGGCCGCCGGGACGGATGAAGGCGTGGTTCATCCGCAGGCCTGTGATGTGCTCGAAGAGCTTGAGGACGCGCTCGCGGGTGCGGAAGCCGACCGTCATGACGGTCAGCGCGCCGATCTCCATGCCGCCGGTGGCGAGCGCGACGATGTGCGAGGAGATCCGGTTGAGCTCCATGAGGAGCACCCGGATGACGCTCGCCCGCTCCGGGACGTCGTCGGTGATCCCGAGGAGCTTCTCCACCGCCAGGCAGTAGGCGGCCTCCTGGTACAGCGGGGACAGGTAGTCCATCCGCGTGCAGAAGGTCACGCCCTGGGTCCAGGAGCGGAACTCCATGTTCTTCTCGATGCCGGTGTGCAGGTAGCCGATCCCGGCCCGGGCCTCGGTCACCGTCTCGCCGTCGATCTCGAGGATGAGCCGGAGCACGCCGTGCGTCGACGGGTGCTGGGGACCCATGTTGACGACGATGCGCTCCTCGCCGAGGCGGGCGGCCTCCTCGGCGATGTCGGACCAGTCGCCGCCCGCGGCGGTGAAGACGGGACCGGGGTCGTCGTCGTCGAGGACCGACGCGTACGGGTCGGTCGGCGTGCTCTCGTCGCTCGCCCCGGCAGCGCGGGCGCCGGGGTGGGTGGTCTGCTCGCTCATCAGCTGTACGACCTCCGGGTGTCCGGCGGGGGGATCGTCGCGCCCTTGTACTCGACGGGGATCCCGCCGAGCGGGTAGTCCTTGCGCTGCGGGTGGCCGGGCCAGTCGTCCGGCATCTGGATCCGGGTGAGGGCCGGGTGGCCGTCGAACCGGATGCCGAAGAAGTCCCACGTCTCGCGCTCGTGCCAGTCGGCCGTGGGGTACACGTCGACGACCGAGGGGATGTGCGGGTCGGCGTCGGGGCAGGAGACCTCGAGCCGCACCCGACGGTTGTGGGTGATCGACAGCAGGTGGTAGACCGCGTGGAGCTCGCGGCCGGTGTCGCCGGGGTAGTGCACGCCGCTGACGCCGGAGAGGAGCTCGAAGCGCAGGTCCGGGTCGTCGCGCAGCGCCTGGCACACGGCGACGACGTGCTCGCGGCGCACGTGGAAGGTCATCTCGCCGCGGTCGACGACGACCTTCTCCACCGCGGTGTCGAAGGTGACGTCCGCGCGGGCGAGCGCGCCGGTCAGCGCGTCGGCGACGGCGTCGAACTCGCCGCCGTACGGCCGCTGGGTCGGCGCGGGCAGCGCGATCGTGCGCACCAGCCCGCCGTAGCCGGACGTGTCGCCGGCGTCGCGAGCGCCGAACATCCCCTGCCGGACGCCGATGGCCTCGGCCTCGGCGGCCGTCGTCGCCGGGACGTTGCCGGCGTCGTCGCGGTCCGGGGAGACCTCGTCCCCCGGCTTCGTCGTGCCCTCGCTCACCGGAGCAGGCCCTTCATCTGGGAGGTCGGCAGCGCCGTCATCGCGGCCTCCTCGGCGGCCTTGGCCGCGGCGACCCGGTTGACGCCGAGCGGCGTGCTCTGGATCTGCTCGTGGAGCTCGAGGATCGCGTTGATGAGCATCTCCGGCCGCGGCGGGCAGCCGGGCAGGTAGATGTCGACCGGGACGACGTGGTCGACGCCCTGGACGATCGCGTAGTTGTTGAACATGCCGCCGGAGGACGCGCAGACGCCCATGGCGAGCACCCACTTCGGCTCGACCATCTGGTCGTAGATCTGCCGGACGACCGGGGCCATCTTCTGGCTCACACGGCCGGCGACGATCATGAGGTCGGCCTGGCGCGGCGAGGCGCGGAAGACCTCCATGCCGAAGCGCGCGAGGTCGTACTTCGGCCCGCCCGTCGTCATCATCTCGATGGCGCAGCACGCCAGCCCGAAGGTGGCGGGCCACAGCGAGCTCTTGCGCATGTACCCGGCGAGCGCTTCCACCGAGGTGAGCAGGAAGCCGCTGGGCAGCTTCTCCTCGATCCCCATTCGTCGACCTTTCGTTGGTGCGTCGGCTGACCGGTCAGTCCCAGTCGAGGCCGCCGCGGCGCCACTCGTAGAGGAACGGGACGGTGATGAGGCCGAGGAAGAGGAGCATCGACACGAGCCCGAACACGGCGAGCTGGTCGAAGGCCACGGCCCACGGGTAGAGGAAGACGACCTCGATGTCGAAGATGATGAAGGTCATCGCGACGAGGTAGTACTTCACCGGGAAACGGCCGCCGCCCACGGCGTGCGGCGTCGGCTCGATGCCGCACTCGTAGGCCTCGAGCTTGGCCCGGTTGTAGCGCTTGGGGCCGCTGAGCGCCGCCGCGGCGATGGAGAAGACGGCGAACCCGCCGCTGATCGCCAGCAGGACGAGGATCGGCACGTAGGGGTTCACGCGCTCATCCCTTCACGGGGTCGCACGCGGGACCGGCCGGCCCCGCGGTCGCGGCGGACGCCGCAGGTCGTCGTCATCCTAGGGGGCCGCGAACCGTTCCCCGCGCAGGCCCCGCTCACGCGGCGGGGGCCATCTTCGTGAGCCCGTTGATGACGCGGTCGAGGGCGTCGCCGCCGCGCGGCTCGGTGAGGTTCGCGAGCAGCTTGAGCGTGAAGCGCATGAGGGTCGGGCGGGGCAGGCCGTAGCGCGTCGCGAGCTTCATGACGTGCGGGTTGCCGATGAGGTGCACGAACACCCTGCCGAGGGAGTAGTAGCCGCCCAGGGCGTCCTTCATCGCGGCCGGGTAGGCCTGCAGCGCCTTCTCGCGCGCGTCGTCCGTCGGCCGGGCGAGGGCCTGCGCGACGACGCCGGAGGCGATCCGCGCGCTCTCCATCGCGTAGGCGATGCCCTCGCCGTTGAACGGGTTGACCATGCCGCCGGCGTCGCCGACGAGGAGCAGGCCCCGCGCGTAGTGCGGCGTCCGGTTGAAGCCCATCGGCAGCGCGGCGCCGCGGATCGGCTGGGTCATGTTCTCGTCGGTGTAGCCCCACTCCGCGGGCATCGTCGCGACCCAGCGCTTGAGCAGGTCCTTGTAGTCGACGTTGCCGAAGGCGTTGCTGGAGTTGAGGATCCCGAGCCCGACGTTGCTCGTGCCGTCCCCGACGCCGAACACCCAGCCGTAGCCGGGCAGGAGGTTCGACCGGCCGGGCTCGCCGTCCCACAGCTCGAGCCACGACTCGAGCCAGTCGTCGTCGTGCCGGGGGCTGGTGAAGTACGTGCGCACGGCCACCCCCATCGGCCGGTCCTCGCGCTTCTCCAGCCCCAGGGCCAGGGCCATCCGGGCGGAGACGCCGTCGGCGGCGACGACGAGCGGAGCGCGGAAGGTCTGCTCGTCGCCCGCGCGGCGCCCGCGGTCGTCGACCGGGCGGGCGGTGACGCCGACGACGCGGCCGGTGCGGTCGTCGAGCACCGGGCCGGTGACGTTGGTGCGCTCGAGGATCTTCGCGCCGGAGGCGGCGGCGGTCGCGGCGAGGACGGCGTCGAAGTCCGTCCGGGGCCGGACGAGCCCGTAGTCGGGGAAGCTGCTCAGCTCGGGCCACGGCAGCTCCAGCCGCATCCCGCCGCCGATGATCCGCAGGCCCTTGTTGCGGATCCAGCCGTCCTCCTCGGAGGTCGGCACGCCCATCGCGACGAGCTCCATGACCGCGCGCGGCGTCAGCCCGTCCCCGCAGACCTTCTCGCGCGGGAACGCCGTCTTCTCCAGGGTCAGCACCTCGAGCCCGTGCTGGGCGAGGTAGTGGCTGACCGTGGAGCCGGCGGGGCCGGCTCCGACGACGATGACGTCGGCGTCGTCCGTCGCGCGGCGCGTCGGGAGACGCGTGCTCGGGGAGCTCACGGCGGCCTCTCGGGTGGGCGGTCGGCTGGTCGTGGTGTGCACTTGTGAATCCCGTCACAAGTGCTGCCGGTGAGAGTCTACGGCGCGGGCGCGGGTGCCCGCGCCACGCGCAACTTCCCCCTGACCTGCGACGACGCGCGAATTAGGGCACGCCGACCGCGCCGAAATCGTCCCGGGTCCGGCGGTGGCTGCGGGCAGGACACGCCGCTCGCCCGCCCGGGTGCGGGCGGTTCCGCAGGACACGCCGACGGCGGGTCCTGCAGAAGTGCCCGCACCCGCGGGGGCGCGCCGGGGTCAGACGCGCAGGGGTCAGACGCGGTGGGTCGCGCGGTGGAGCGTGACGATGCCGCCGGAGAGGTTGCGCCACTCGACGCCGGACCAGCCGGCGTCCTGGACCCACCGGGCGAGCCCGGCCTGGTCCGGCCAGGCCCGGATCGACTCGGCGAGGTAGACGTAGGCGTCGGGGTTGCTCGCGACCCGCCGGGCGACCGCCGGCAGCGCGCGCATGAGGTAGTTCGTGTAGACCGTGCGCCAGGGGGCCCACGTCGGGTGCGAGAACTCGCAGACGACGAGGCGTCCCCCGGGCTTGGTCACCCGGAGCATCTCGGCGAGGGCCCGCTCCGGGCGGACGACGTTGCGCAGCCCGAACGAGATCGTCACGGCGTCGAACGACCGGTCGGCGAACGGCAGCCGGGTGCCGTCGCCGGCGACGAACTGGACGTCCGGCCGGCGCCTCTTGCCGACCCGGAGCATGCCGAGGGAGAAGTCGCACGCGACGGTCTGGACGCCGGCGTCGTGGAAGGGCTCGGACGACGTCCCGGTGCCGGCGGCGAGGTCGAGCACCCGCTCGCCGGGGCGCAGGTCGAGGGCCCGGACGACGGCGCCGCGCCAGCGCCGGTCCTGCCGCAGGGACAGGACGTCGTTGGTCAGGTCGTACCGGTCGGCGACGCCGTCGAACATCGCGGCGACCTCGTGCGGCTGCTTCTCCAGGCTGGCGCGGCACCTGACGCCGATGGTCCCACCCCGGCAGCCGGGGTGCGGTCCGGGTGCGACGCCCGGACCCCCGGGCGGGGGGAGAACCTGTGCGATACCGCACGCCCCGTGCGGGTGGGCGCGTGAGGACCCCGGCGGGAGTCCTACCCTGCTCGTGATGACCACCGCCTCGACCCGTCGCGCGACGTCGCCGCTCGTCGCGCGGACCGTCCCGGTCGCCGACCCCGGGCCGCTCCTGCGGCTGCTGCCGCCTACCGGCGCGCTCTCGTGGGTGCGCCGCGGCGAGGGCCTCGTCGGCTGGGGCGAGGCGGCGCGCATCGAGACGTCCGGCCCCGGACGCTTCGCCGACGCCGAGGCCGCCTGGCTCGCCCTCGTCGAGCACGCCGCGGTCCGTGACGAGGTCGGGGTCCCGGGCACCGGTCCCGTCGCCTTCGGCTCCTTCGCCTTCTCGGACTCCTCGGCGTCCGGCGGCGTCCTCGTCGTCCCCGAGGTCGTCGTCGGCCGGCGCGGCGGGCAGTGGTGGCTGACGACGATCGGCGTCGGGCCCGTCGTGCCCGCCGCCCGCACGCCCCGGCCCACCGCACCGCCCCGCTCCCCCGGTGCCGTCTCGTACTCCGACGGCGCACGGTCGGCCGTCGAGTGGGAGGCCGTCGTCGCCGAGGCGATCGGGCGGATCGCGGGTGGCGAGGTCGAGAAGGTCGTCCTCGCCCGGGACCTCGAGGCCCGCACGGAGCTCGACCTCGACCCTCGCTGGATCCTCGAGCGGCTCGCCGACCGCTACCCCGGCTGCTGGACCTTCAGCGTCGACCGGCTCGTCGGGGCGACCCCCGAGCTGCTGCTGCGCCGCGAGAAGGGGCTCGTCACCTCGCGCGTGCTCGCCGGGACGATCCGGCGGACCGGGGACGACGACCGCGACCTCGCGCTCGCCGGGGCGCTCGCCCGCTCGAGCAAGGACCTCGAGGAGCACGAGTACGCCGTGCGGTCCGTCGCGGAGGCGCTCGCGCCGCACTGCCTGTCGATGAACGTGCCCGAGACGCCGTTCGTCCTGCACCTGGCCAACGTCATGCACCTGGCGACCGACGTCGCCGGCGTCCTCGCCGACTCCGCGACGTCCCTGTCGCTCGCCGCCGCGCTGCACCCGTCGGCCGCGGTCTGCGGGACCCCGACCGCTGCCGCCGGTGCCCTCATCGCCGAGGTCGAGGGCATGGACCGCGACCGCTACGCCGGGCCGGTCGGCTGGCTCGACGCGTCCGGCGACGGCGAGTGGGGCATCGGCCTGCGCAGCGCGCGGATCGACGCCGAGGACCCGCGCCGGCTGCGGCTGTTCGCCGGCTGCGGGATCGTCGCCGGGTCCGACCCCGAGGCCGAGCTCGCCGAGAGCGCCGCCAAGCTCGTCCCGATGCGGGACGCCCTCGCGAGCGACTGAGTGCCCCGCACGGTCCTGCCGGTCGTCGGCCCGGGTGCGCTGCGCGAGCGCGCCCAGCCGGTGCTCGACGCCGGGGACGGTCTGGTCCTGCGGCCGTGGACGGACGACGACGCCGGGGGCGTCGTCGAGGCCTTCGCCGACCCGGCGATCCGGTTCTGGCACTTCCGGGCCATGGACTCCCTCGCCGAGGCCCGCCGCTGGGTCGCCCTGTGGCAGGTGGCGTGGCAGGCCGAGACGGACGCCGCCTTCGCCGTCGTCGACGACGCCGGGCTCGCGGGCTACGTCGCGCTGCGGGACGTCCTGCTCGCCGGCGGCCTCGCCCAGGTGTCGTACTGGACCGTGCCGCGCGCCCGGGGCCGCGGCGTCGCCCGCACCGCGGTCCAGCGGCTCGCCCGGTTCGCGTTCGACGACGTCGGCCTCGCCCGGCTCGAGCTCATGCACTCGACCGGCAACGCCGCCTCCTGCCGGGTCGCCGCGTCGGCGGGCTTCCGCCCCGAGGGCGTCGCGCGCCAGGCGCTGCGGCACGAGGACGGCTGGCACGACATGCACCGCCACGCCCGCCTGCGGTCCGACGAGGTCTGACCGTCCTGCCGTCGGGTGTGTCGCGAGCATCGCCTGCGGCGGAGAACGGCGGCGCCCTGGCCTCGCCGATCTACGCCAGAGCGGCGCGGGCGGCGGTGTGGACGGCGGAGCGCAGGCCCGCGTGGAGGTCGGGCAGCCCGGCGCGGTACCCGTCGGGGAGGCGGACGTGGACGACGCTCGTGCCCGGATCCGGCTGCGTGAGAGCCGATCGCAGCTCGGCCGCGGTCGTGACGGGGACGTGGCCGACGCCGTAGGCCCGGCACAGCGCCTCGACGTCGACGCCGTGGGGCGTGCCGAACGCCCGCTCGAACAGCGCCGACCTGTCGGGTGCGGTCCGGGCCCGGGCGCCGTGCTCGAGGAGGCTGAAGATGCCGCCCCCGCCGTCGTCGAGGAGGACCACCTGGAGGTCCGGTCGCGGCGAACCCGGTTCGGGCAGAAGCGCGTTCGCGTCGTGGAGGAACGTCAGGTC
>JBQGCR010000010.1:0-6229 GCA_052038585.1 Kineosporiaceae bacterium | reverse complement strand
AGCCCCCCTCACGGGGTCGGCCTCCGGCGACCTGCCGGGCCCCTCGCGCCCCACCCTCGCGCTGCCGGCCGCCGGTGCCACCGCGGTCGTGGCCGCCGCGGCGACGGCGCTCACCGTGCGCCGACGGCGAACGCGGCCGGCTGCGGGATGAGCTTGTCGGTGGTCGCGCCTACGGTGGTGGTATGCGACCGAGCACCGACCTCCAGCGCACCGTGGCCCCGTTCCGCGTGGTCTCGGACTTCTCGCCGAGCGGCGACCAGCCGAACGCGATCGCCGAGCTCGCCAAGCGGGTGGACGCGGGGGAGAAGGACGTCGTCCTCCTCGGCGCGACCGGCACGGGCAAGTCGGCGACGACGGCGTGGCTCGTCGAGCAGGTGCAGCGGCCCACGCTCGTGCTCGCACCGAACAAGACCCTCGCCGCCCAGCTGGCCAACGAGTTCCGCGAGCTGCTCCCGCACAACGCGGTCGAGTACTTCGTCTCGTACTACGACTACTACCAGCCCGAGGCGTACATCCCGCAGACGGACACCTACATCGAGAAGGACTCCTCGATCAACGAGGAGGTCGAGCGGCTGCGGCACTCGGCGACGAACAGCCTGCTCACCCGGCGCGACGTCGTCGTCGTCGCGTCCGTCTCCTGCATCTACGGCCTCGGCACGCCGCAGGAGTACGTCGACCGGATGGCCCGGCACAAGGTCGGCCAGCAGATCGAGCGGGACCAGCTCCTGCGGCGGTTCGTCGAGATGCAGTACACCCGCAACGACCTCGCGTTCACCCGGGGGACCTTCCGGGTCCGCGGCGACACCGTCGAGATCATCCCGGTGTACGAGGAGCTCGCCATCCGGATCGAGTTCTTCGGCGACGAGATCGACCGGATCTACACCCTGCACCCGCTGACCGGCGAGATCGTCCGCGAGGAGGAGGAGATGTACGTCTTCCCCGCGACGCACTACGTCGCCGGGCCCGAGCGGATGGAGCGGGCCATCGCCGGCATCGAGCTCGAGCTGGCCGACCGGCTCGCCGAGCTCGAGGGTCAGGGCAAGCTCCTCGAGGCGCAGCGGCTGCGGATGAGGACGACGTACGACATCGAGATGATGCGCCAGGTCGGGTCGTGCTCGGGCATCGAGAACTACTCCCGGCACATCGACGGCCGCTCGCGCGGGTCCGCGCCGAACACCCTGCTCGACTACTTCCCCGAGGACTTCCTGCTCGTCATCGACGAGTCGCACGTCACCGTGCCGCAGATCGGCGCGATGTTCGAGGGCGACATGTCGCGCAAGCGGCAGCTCGTCGACCACGGGTTCCGCCTGCCGAGCGCGATGGACAACCGCCCGCTGAAGTGGGAGGAGTTCCTCGAGCGGATCGGGCAGACCGTCTACCTGTCGGCGACGCCGGGGGACTACGAGCTCTCCCGGGCGCAGGGTGTCGTCGAGCAGATCATCCGGCCCACCGGGCTCGTCGACCCGCGCGTGGTCGTCAAGCCGACGAAGGGCCAGATCGACGACCTGCTCGGCGAGATCCGGGCGAGGGCGAGCCGCGACGAGCGCGTCCTCGTGACGACGCTGACGAAGAAGATGGCCGAGGACCTCACCGACTACCTGCTCGAGCAGGGGGTGCGCGTGCGCTACCTGCACTCCGAGGTCGACACCCTGCGCCGGGTCGAGCTGCTGCGCGAGCTGCGGCAGGGCGAGTACGACGTCCTCGTCGGCATCAACCTGCTCCGCGAGGGCCTCGACCTGCCCGAGGTCTCGCTCGTCGCGATCCTCGACGCCGACAAGGAGGGGTTCCTGCGCTCCTCCAAGTCGCTCATCCAGACGATCGGGCGCGCGGCGCGCAACGTCTCCGGCGAGGTGCACATGTACGCCGACACCGTGACGCCCTCGATGGCCCAGGCGATCGACGAGACGAACCGGCGGCGCGAGAAGCAGGTCGCGTACAACACGGCCCACGGCATCGACCCGACCCCGCTGCGCAAGAAGATCGCCGACATCACCGACCTCATCACGCGCGAGGACGAGGACACCGAGGCGCTCATCGGCGGCGGCGGCCGCCAGCGCAGCCGGGGGAAGGCGCCGGTCCCCGGCATGCGGTCCACGGGGGAGGCCGGCCGGCACGCGGGCCAGCTCGCCGACGGGCTGCCCGCGACGGACCTCGCCGACCTCATCCAGCAGCTGTCGGACCAGATGCACAGCGCGGCGGCGGAGCTGCAGTTCGAGCTCGCCGCGCGGCTGCGCGACGAGATCTCCGAGCTGAAGAAGGAGCTGCGCGGCATGCGGGCGGCCGGGGCCTGACGACCGGCCGGGGACGACGGCCGACCGGTCCGCCGGGCCGCGTCCGCCGGGCGGGGCGGGACCGAGGTCCCGGCTCAAGTCGGACGGTTCGCCCGCCGACGTACTGCGGGTCCGGGTCCGCGGCCTCCAGGACGAGTCGGCCGCGCGACCCCCTCGCACGTCCTGACCGGAGGACCTCCCCGTGGCGCCCAGCCTGTCCCTGCACCGCATGTCGCTCACGACCCGGCTCACCGTCCTCGGCGGGGCCGGCATGCTCGTCGCGACCACGCTCGTCGGCGTCGGCATGTACACGTCCGCCCAGATCGAGGCGGAGAGCGACCGGCTCGCGGCGTACAGCCAGGCGGCGATGCTCGTCCGCGAGCTCGACACCCGGGCGAGCGAGCTCAAGGTCGACGGGCTCAAGGCGGTCGCGCGCGAGAACCCCGCCGACGAGAAGGCCGAGCTGGCCGACGACGCCGGCAAGGTCACCGAGCGGCTCGACGCCCTGGAGGCGCTGCCGCTGTCCGCCGCCGACCACGAGCAGCTCGGCGCGCTGCGCGACGCCTTCGCCGGCTACGTCGACGGCATCGACGCGTTCGTCGACCGCGCCGTCGCCGACCAGGCCGCCGCCCGGGTCTCGTGGGAGGACATCCAGAAGGCCAACGACGCCACCGACTCCGCCGTCGGCGACGCCACCGAGCTCGTCGACGCCCGCCTCGTGGAGATCACGGCGGCCCAGGAGGCCGTGGCCGACCGCACGCAGGTCGTCAGCCTCCTCGCGCTCCTGCTCGGCCTCGCCCTCGTCGTCGGCCTGCTCGTCTCGACGGTCCGCGGCACGCTCGCACGGGTCCGCCGGATGGACGAGGCGCTCGCCGCCGTCGGCCAGGGGGACTTCACCCGCACCGCGGGGGAGGCCGGCTACACCGGCCGGGACGAGATCGCCCTCATGGCGGTCTCCTTCGACACGATGCTCGCGACGCTGCGGGGCGTGTTCTCCGGCATCGTCGCCGCCGGCCAGGGCGTCACGCAGTCCGCGAGCGGCCTCGCCTCCACCGCCGGCGAGGTGAGCCGGGCGGCGGACGAGGCCTCGAGCCAGGCCCGCCTCGTCGCGGAGTCCGCCGGGGACGTCTCGCGCAACGTCGCGACCGTCGCGGCGGGCGCGGAGCAGATGGGCTCGTCGATCGGCGAGATCGCGCGCAACGCCCAGGAGGCGGCGCACGTCGCCACCGGGGCGACGACGACCGTCGCGCAGACGACCGAGGTCATGGAGTCGCTCAGCGAGTCCAGCCGGCAGATCGGCGACGTCATCCGGCTCATCACGAGCATCGCCGAGCAGACCAACCTCCTCGCGCTCAACGCGACGATCGAGGCCGCGCGGGCGGGTGAGGCGGGCAAGGGCTTCGCCGTCGTCGCCGACGAGGTCAAGCAGCTCGCGCAGGAGACCGCGCGGGCCACCGAGGACATCTCGCGCCGCGTCGAGGCGATCCAGGCCGACGCCGAGCGGGCCGGGACGTCGATCGACCAGATCGCGACCGTCATGACCCGGATCACCGAGTTCCAGACGACGATCGCCTCCGCGGTCGAGGAGCAGACGGCGACGACGCACGACATGAACCGCGGCGTCTCCGACGCCGCGACCGGCTCGAGCACCATCGCGGAGAACACGTCCTCGATCGCCCAGGTGGCGCACACCACGGCCCAGGCGGCCGAGGGCACGGCCGCCCAGGTCTCCCAGCTGCGCGACCTCGCCGGGGAGCTCGACCGCCTCGTCGCCGGCTTCCGCTTCTGAGCCGCGTCCGGCGGACCGCCCCGCGCCACGTGCGGGGCGGTTCGCTCCGGTCTCGGTAGACTCGCCCGGTCCCCGTCATCGCGGGGGGAGGACGAGTTGGTCGGATGACCGGTGGGGTACGGAAGAGATCGTGGAGCTACCGGTCTGGTTCGAAGTCGGCTCGTTCGTCGTCCTGGGAGTGCTGCTCCTGGTCGACCTCCTGCTCGTGGCCAAGCGGCCGCACGTGCCCTCGATGCGCGAGGCGACGGCCTGGGTGGTCTTCTACGTCGGCCTGGCCCTCGTCTTCGCCCTGCTCGTCTGGGTCTTCGGCGGCGGCGAGAGCGCCGGGGCCTTCGTCGCCGGCTGGGTCACCGAGTACAGCCTGAGCGTCGACAACCTCTTCGTCTTCGTGCTCATCATGAGCCGCTTCGCCGTGCCCCGCGCCTACCAGCAGATGGTGCTCATGGTCGGCATCGTCCTGTCGCTCGTGCTGCGCGGTGGGTTCATCCTCCTCGGCACCGCGGTCATCGAGCGGTTCTCGTGGGTCTTCTACGTCTTCGGGGCCTTCCTCGTCTACACGGCGGTCAAGCTCGCCTTCGAGGGCGGTGACGACGACGAGGAGTACGAGGAGAGCGCGCTCATCCGGCGCATGCGCTCGGTGCTGCCGATCTCGCCGGCGTACGACGAGGGCCGGCTGCGCACGCTCGTCGACGGCCGGCGGATGTTCACCCCGCTCCTCGTCGTCTTCGTCGCCATCGGGACGACGGACCTGCTCTTCGCGCTCGACTCGATCCCGGCGATCTTCGGCCTGACGCAGGACCCGTTCATCGTCTACACGGCGACGATCTTCGCGCTCATGGGGCTGCGCCAGCTGTACTTCCTGCTCGGCGGCCTGCTCGACCGGCTCGTCTACCTCTCGGTCGGGCTGTCGGTGATCCTCGGGTTCATCGGCGTCAAGCTCGTCCTCGAGGCGCTCCACGTCAACGAGCTGCCGTTCATCAACGGCGGCGAGCACGTCGAGTGGGCGCCGGAGATCCCGATCTGGCTGTCCCTCGCCGTCATCGTCGTCACCCTCGCCGTGACGACCGTCGCGAGCCTGGCGAAGTCCCGGCGGGACGAGCGCGCAGCCGTCGACTGACGTCGCAGGTGACGGTGGGGGCGCCGCCGGGGGAGAGCGCGGCGCCCTCCCGTCAGGGGGGAGGACGGGAGGGCGCCAGGGCGTCGGCGCCACGGGGGAGTGCGCCGACACCGCTCGTGCCGCCCGGGCCCGACTCGCGTCGGGATCCCGGCGGCTCGTGGTCCACGGTACGCGTCCGCCGCGGTGGCCACCAGCGTTTCGGCCGACGCGGCGATCGATCCTGCACCGCGTTCGTCGATTAACGTGCAGATCCGTCGTCGGGACGCGGTTCGACGACGGATTCCGCAGCGGGACGCCGGTCGGCCCCGGAGGTCACGGCGTCCCGGTGAAGCGGGCGTAGCCCCGCTGGAAGACGGTCCCGAAGAAGCTGAAGACGCCACCGGCGTGCAGGTGCGAGCCCTCGACGAGCAGGGCCCACACCCCCATCGCACCGCCGCTCGCCTGCGGGTCCCACGGCGTGAGGGACCCGTCGGCCGCGACGAGCGAGGCGAAGTAGGCCCGCTTGGTCTTCGTCGGCAGGTACTGCGAGAAGTGGCCGCCGAGGTACACCTCGGTCGCCGTCGCCGCGATGGCCTGCGTGTTCCCGCTGAGCTTGACCGCCCACCGCGGGGCCACCGCCCCCGTGCCACCGGTCGGGAAGGCGAAGACCGTGTTGTTCTCCGTCGAGGCGTAGAAGGTGCCGCCGTCCGGGGACAGCCCGACGGTCACGCAGTTGCCGCCGTCGACGACGGGGGCGAAGGCCGTCGCCGCCCCCGTCGCCGCCGACACCGCCCCTCCCGCGACCCGGGGCTGGCCGCCGAGGCTCGTGAAGGTGCCGCCGACGTAGACGACGGTGCCGTCCGGCGCGACGGCCACCTCGTTGACCGGGCGGTCGGGCCGCGGGTTGAAGCCGGGGACGAGCGCGCCGGTCGCGGCGTCGAGCGCGACGAGCCGCTTGCGCGCCGTCCCGGCGATGCCGGTGAACTTGCCGCCGACGTAGAGCCGGCCGCCGCTCACCGCGAGGGCCCGGACGGCGGGGTCGAGCCCGGACGTGTCGGCGACCCAGTCCGAGCG
>JBQGCR010000009.1:0-1967 GCA_052038585.1 Kineosporiaceae bacterium | reverse complement strand
CCAGGCGGCCATCGTCCCGGCGGTGCGCAGGCCGGAGCCGCGCAGCCCCCACCGCGGCCGCCACCGGTAGCCCGACCGGCGCAGGAACGGGACGAGGAACAGCGCCTGGGCGACGATGCCGAGGGTCGCCGTGCCGGCGAGCAGCATGACGGTGCCGCCGTCCCAGACGTCGGCGGGCTTGCGCCCGAAGCCGGCGACCCAGACGTAGACGAGCAGGCCGGCGATCGCGACGACGTTGTTGACGACCGGGGCCCACGTGTAGGCGCCGAAGGCCCCGCGCGCGTTGAGGACCTGCCCCCACACCATGTAGAGGCCGTAGAAGAGCACCTGCGGCAGGCACCAGTAGGCGAAGGCCACCGAGAGGTCGAGCTGCTCCGCCGTGACGCGGCCCGAGGTGTAGAGGTCGACGAACCAGGGCGCCGCCAGCGTCACGGCGACGGTGACGACGACCATGACGGCCACCGACATCGTCACGAGCCGGTCGACGAAGAGCCGGCCGGCCTCGCCCTGCCGCGCGGCCCGCGTGATGGCCGGCACGAGCACGGCGTTGAGCACGCTGCCCGCGAGGAGCATGTAGACGATGTTCGGGATCGTGTTCGCGACGGAGAACGCGTCGGCGGACTGCCCGGCGGCGCCGATCGCCGCGGCGAGCAGCGAGGTCCGGACGAAGCCGAGGATCCGGGAGACGAGCGTCCCGGCGGCCATGAGGGCGCTGCTGCGGGCGACGTCCACCTCCACGTCCCCGCCGCCCGGCGTCGCCGCGGCGACGGCGCGGGGGGCGTGGTCGCCGTCCGCGGGCAGCGGCGCGGTCCGCGCCGGGCCGCTGTCGTCCGCGTCGCCGCCGTCGTCGTCGGTTCGCCCACGGGCGCCGCGCCGGCCCGCGACGTGCCGGCCGAGCCCGCGCGGTGACGGCCGGACGGCCCGCCGCGCCTGCGGCTGCTGCTGCTCCTGCCGCGTCCCGGGGCCGCCCTCGTGCGCCGGCGGGGGGACGTCGTCGTCCTGCTCCTGCTGCACCGCCGCGTCCGACGTCCCGTGGTCCGGGAGGACGTCGCCGCCGGCTTCGGCGCCCGGCCGCCCGGTGCGCCGCAGCCGGTCCTCCTCTTCCGCGGCGACGAGGTCGAAGTCCGGCGCGTCCTCCGGGCGCAGGCGCGAGCCGCGCCGCCGCAGGCTGCGGACGATGCCGACGACGAGCAGCACGGCCAGGCCCCCGCCGGCGACGGCGAGGCCGCGGCTCTCCCAGTCCCGGCGCACGCGCACCGCGAGCGTCGACGCGGAGATCGTCGGCCCGGCCGGCACGGCGACGGCGACCTCGACGGTGAGGTCGCCGTTGGCCACCGTGCGGACGGGGACGACCGCGGTGGCGTCGGACCCGGGGCGGACCTCGACGACCACGGGGTCGCTCGCCCGGAGCTGGCCGGACCGCGGGCGCAGGCTCACCGCGACGCGGAGCCGCTGGTCGGAGGCGTTCGACAGCCGGAGCGGCAGGTCCGCGCTCGACCCGAGCAGGAGGATGCGGCTGCCGCGCACAACGGTGACGGCGTCGTACAGCGAGCTGATGCTCTGCCCGAGACGGGCACGGTCGGCCGCGAGCTCGGCGACCGGCCCGGCCCGCCAGGCCGTCGAGACGAGCGAGAGCGCCCGCGCGGTCGTCGGGGCGAGGACGGCGTCCGGCTCGACGAGCGCGGGGGAGAACGCCGCGGCCCGGTCCACGGTCGCGGCCACCGTCCGGACGTGGACCGCCGGCAGCTCGTCGCGGGCCGCGTCCTGCGCGGCGAGGGTGGCGGCGTCCGGGGCGTCGTCGTCGAGCGCCGTCGGGACGGGCCCGAGACGCACCCACGGGGTCGCGGCGAGGAGGTCGACGGCCTCGGCGAGGCCGGCCTGCGACGGGGCCGCCCCGCGCGGGAGGGCGACGGTGACGTGCGGCGGCTCCCCGGCGCCGACCCGGCCGGCCTCCGCCGAGGCGGCCG
>JBQGCR010000008.1:0-3718 GCA_052038585.1 Kineosporiaceae bacterium | reverse complement strand
CGAGCGTGACGTCGGCGTCGCCGCCGACCCGGGCGTCGCGACCCACCTCCACGAGGTCGTCGAGCACCGCGCGCTCGACCCGGGCACCGGCGCGGACCCGGACCCCCGGCAGCAGGACGGACCCGACGACCTCGGCGCCCTCCTCGACGACGACACCCGGGGACAGGACGCTGCCCTCGACCCGGCCCGCGATCCGCGTGCCGCCCGCGACGAGGCTGCGCTCGACGTCGGCCGTGGCCAGCAGCCGGGCGGCGCTGTGCCGGCCGCCGCGGGTGTGCACGGGCCAGCGCGGGTCGTCGAGGTCGATCGGCGGCTCTTCGGCGAGCAGGTCCTGGTGCGCCTGCCAGTACGCCTCGACGGTGCCGACGTCGCGCCAGTAGCCGCCGAGGTCGTAGGCGCGGGCCTCGCCGTCGTCGGTGATCCCGGGCAGGAGCGCGGTGCCGAGGTCCTCGAGACCGTCCTCGCCGGCCTTCTCGGCGAGGGCCTCGAGCCGGTCCAGGACGGCGCCGGGCGTGAAGGCGAAGACCTCGGTGGCGATGACGTCGCTGCGCGGCTCGTCGGGCTTGTAGGCGTAGCGGCGCACCCGGTCGCCGGAGGTCTCGACGACGCCGTAGCGTCCGGCGTCCTCGCCCGGGGGCACGGGCGTCGTCACCATCGTCGCCGTGGCCCCCCCGTCGAGGTGGGCGCGGACGAGGCGCTCGTAGTCGAGCCGGTACACGGCGTCGGCGGAGAGCACGAGCAGGACGTCGGGGTCGTGCTCACGGACGAGCTCCGCGGAGCGCCACAGCGAGTCGGCCGTGCCGGAGTGCCAGCCCTCGCGCTCGCTGCCCCGGTGCGGCGGCAGGGTCATGAGGCCGCCGTAGGTGCGGTCCAGGTCCCACGGCCGGCCGTTGGCGAGGTGCGCGGTGAGCGAGGTGGGGTTGAACTGCACCGAGACCCAGACGTCCGCGATGCCGCTGTGCTCGCAGTTGCTCAGCGGGAAGTCGACGAGCCGGTACACGCCGCCGAAGGGCACCGCCGCCTTGGCGCGGCGCTCCGTGAGCAGCTCCAGGCGGCTGCCGGCGCCACCGGCGAGGACGAGGACGAGGACGCGGGGGGTGGCCATACCTGCACCGTTGCCCGAGGCGTCCCGGCGCACACGTGTCACCGTCCCTCTTGTCTCGTTCATGGACCGTCTGCAACAGTGACGCCGACGGCTGGGAGCGCTCCCGCAACCGCTCCCACATCTCGCTGCCGTCCACACGCACGTGCCATCCGACGAGGAGGTCGGCATGCTCTCTCGCGCCCGCCGCCGCACCGGCGCCGCGCTCTGCGCGGCGGCCCTGGCGGTCACCGCACTCACCGGGGCGGCGTCCGTCGCCGCGGCCGACGACCACGGCCGGGGCCACGACAGCCGCGACCGGCCAGGCGCCACCGAGTTCTGGACGCCGCCGGCGAACAAGGACGCGGTCCGGCAGATCGCCCGGCTCCGTTCGCAGTACCGCACCGAGGACGCCGCCCTGGTCAAGGCGATGGTCTCGACCCCGCAGGCCGTCTGGTTCGACGGCGGGACGACGCCGGCGCAGACCGCGCGCGCCGTGCGCCAGGTGCTCGCCCGCGCGGCCGCCGAGCGCGAGGTCCCGGTCCTCGTGGCCTACAACCTGCCCTTCCGCGACTGCTCGCAGTACTCGGCCGGCGGGGCGACGACCGTCGCCGAGTACGAGGCGTGGATCGACGGGTTCGCCGCCGGCCTCGGCCGCACGCGCGCCGTCGTCGTCCTCGAGCCCGACGGGCTGGGGATCATCCCCTGGTACACGACCGTCAACGGCGTCCAGGAGTGGTGCCAGCCGGCCGAGGCCGACCCGGCGACCGCCGCGGCCGACCGCTTCGCGATGCTCAACTACGCGGTCGACGCGCTCGGCGCCCGGCCGGGGGCGTCGGTCTACCTCGACGGCACGCACACCGGCTGGCTCGGCGTCGGGGACGCCGCGGACCGGCTGCTCAAGGCCGGCGTCGACCGGGCCGCCGGGTTCTTCCTCAACGTGTCGAACTACCGGCCGACCCGCGAGCTCGACAAATACGCCTCGTGGCTCTCGCGGTGCATCGACCTCGTGCAGCGCGCGAGCTACCCGGCGGCCTCCTGCCCGAGCCAGTACTACCCGGCCGACCCCGCGGACTTCACGACGTGGACCCGGACGGACGACGCGTACACCGCCGCCTACACCGCCGCCGGCCTGACGTTCGACCCGGCCGACGCGGCGCACGCCGTGCTCGACACGAGCCGCAACGGCCGCGGGCCGTGGACGCCGCCGGCCGGCGTCTACAGCGACCCGCAGGACTGGTGCAACCCGCCTGGTCGCGGTCTCGGGCCGCGCCCGACGACGCAGACCGGCAACCCGGTCGTCGACGCCTGGCTCTGGATCAAGGTGCCCGGCGAGTCGGACGGCCAGTGCGGGCGCGGCCTGCCCGGTACCGACGTCGTCGACCCCGAGTGGGGTCAGGTCGACCCTGCCGCCGGTGAGTGGTTCGGTCGCCAGGCGCTCCAGCTCGCCCGGCTCGCCGTGCCGGCGCTCGACGTCGACCGTCGGCACCACCGGGCGGCCTGACCTCCGCCCGCCCGCGGTCCCTCGCCGGCCGAGCCACCGGTGAGGAGGGGACGCAGCAGGAGGTGCTCGGGCCTCCTGCTGCGTCCCCGTCCCTCTGCCCCCGTCGTCAGACGGCGCGCGCCCGGGGCCGCGAAGCCCTCGCCAGGGTCGCCGTGAGCCGCTTGGCGGTCGTCGTCGCCGACGCGGCCGTCGTCGCGGCCCGCTTCAGCTCGGTCCTCGCCGTCCCCACGTCGCCCGCCCGGAGCGCCGCCTTCGCGGCGGCCAGCCGGTCGGACAGGGCGCCCAGCGACGACGTCAGTGCCGCTGCGTCCTTGGTCGACGAGGTGAGGGCTCGACGCAGCGCGGCGACCGTCGCCCGCGAGGTGTCGAGGTCCTTGGTGGCTGTGGCCAGCCCTGCCTGCGTGGACGCGAGCCGTGTCGACAGGTCGGTCGCCGTGGCGGTCGAGGTCGTGAGCTGGGCGCGCACGTCCGCGAGCTCGGCCGTCAGCGCGTCGCGTTGCGCCGTGACGGCCTCGACCTCCGCCCTGACCGCCGCAGCGCTCCTGGTCGCGGACGCGAGGTCGGCCCGCGTGCCGTCGAGCTGCAGCGAGAGGTCGTAGCGCTCCTTCGACACCCGGTCGAGCGTCGCCTGCCGGCTCGCCGCCTCCTGCGTCAGCGCCTCCACCTGGGCCGTGAGGTCCTCCACCGCAGCCCGCGCCGCCGTGAGGTCCGCCTCGGCGGCCGCCAGCGACTCCCGGGTCGTCGCCAGGTCCGTTGCCACCCCGTCGCGCTCCTGCGTCAGCACCTCGACGGACGCGTGGGCAGCCGCGGCGTCCTTCGTGGCCGCGTCGAGCGCCTCGGTCAGGCCGGCGTTCTGCTTCGTCAGCTCGTCCACCGTCGCGTGCGCCGTCGCGGCGTCCTTCTTCGCAGCGTCGAGCGCCTCAGCCAGGCCGGCGTTCTGCTTCGTCAGCTCCTCCACCGCCGCGTGCGTCTGCGCCGCATCCGCCTTCGCCGCGTCGAGCGCCTCGGTCAGCCCGACGTTCTGCTTCGTCAGCTCGTCCACCGCCGCGTGCGCAGCCGCCCGGTCCTTGGTCGCGGCGTCGAGCGCCTCGGTCAGACCGGTGTTCTGCTTCGTCAGCTCGTCCACCGTCGCG
>JBQGCR010000007.1:0-2729 GCA_052038585.1 Kineosporiaceae bacterium | reverse complement strand
TCGTGTCCGCGACCCACCTGCGGGGGGAGCGCGGCCGGCCGGTGACGACGCCCGCGCTCGTCGCCGAGCACGCCGCCGTCGAAGGGCTGCCGCAGGTGCCGGCGCTCGCCGTCCTGCTCGGCCCGGACTCCGAGGTCGGTCGTGCCGCCCTGGCCCGCCGGGGGGACCTCGCGCTGGAGGTGCTGCGCCGCTGGCGCGACGCCCTGCCGCCCGGCGCGCTCGCCGTCGAGGTCGTCCACCACCGCGGTCCCGAGGGCCGGCCCGCCAGCCTCGGGCACGCCGCCCGGATGCTCGCGCTGGCCCGCGAGGCCGGCGTCCCCGCGGTGCTCACGAACGCCGTCCGGCACGCCACGCCCGACGGGGCGGCGACCGTCGACGTCCTCGACGCCGCGCGCCGGCTCGTCGCGCTCGACGCCCGGCACGTCGACCGGGTCAGCGCCGAGGGCCACCTCGCACCCGCCGGGCACATGGCCGTCCTCGCCCGCGAGGTCGCCGGACGGCTCGGGGCGCCGGAGGAGGCGTCCCGGCTGCTCGCCGACACGCAGGCGCTCGCCGCCCGCTGCGAGCTCGACCCCGGGGCGGACCTCGGGATCGGCTCGGTGCACTTCCCGGAGACCCACGTGCTCGGGCTCGGCCCGGCCGAGGACGCCGACGCCGTGCTGCGCAAGAAGTGCGAGGCCGGGCTCAACTGGCGCTACCCGCAGGCCGGGACCGGGCAGCTCCGGACCGTCCTGGAGCGGCTCGACGCCGAGCTCGCGACGATCGCCACCCTCGGGTACGCCCCGTACTTCCTCACCGTCGCCCAGGTGTGCGACCTCGTCCGCGGCCTCGGCGTCCGGGTCGCCGCCCGGGGGTCCGGGGCGGGGAGCCTGGCCAACCACCTCCTCGGGATCTCCGGGGTCGACCCGATCCGGCACGACCTGCTCATGGAGCGGTTCCTGTCGCCGCTGCGCGCCCAGCTGCCGGACATCGACGTCGACGTCGAGTCGGCCCGGCGCACCGAGGTCTACGAGGAGATCCTGCGCACCTTCGGGGCCGAGCGCGTCACGTGCGTGTCGATGATGGACACCTACCGCGTCCGGCACGCGATCCGCGACGTCGGCGCCGCCCTCGGCCTGCCCCCGGGCGAGGTCGACACGATCGCCAAGTCGTTCCCGCACATCCGCGCCCGCGACGTGCGCGCCGCCCTGACCGAGCTGCCCGAGCTGCGCGCCTCGGGGCTCGGCGAGGCCCGGCTCGACCTGCTCTTCGACCTCGTCGAGCGGCTCGACGGGCTGCCCCGGCACGTCGCGCTGCACCCGTGCGGGGTGATCCTGTCCGACGCCGGGCTGCTCGACCGGACACCGGTCGAGGCGAGCTGGATGGGCTTCCCCATGAGCCAGTTCGACAAGGACGACGTCGAGGAGCTCGGGCTGCTCAAGCTCGACGTGCTCGGCATCCGCATGCAGTCCTCGATGGCCTACGCCCTCGACGAGATCGCCCGGGTCGACGGCCCGGACGTCGCGCGGGCCGGCGGGCACGACCCGGACGCCCCGTGGCTGGACACGACGACGGGACGGATCGACCTCGACGCCGTCCCGCACGACGACGAGGCGACCTTCCGGCTCGTCCGATCCACCCACACCCTCGGGATGTTCCAGATCGAGTCGCCCGGCCAGCGCGAGCTCGTCGGCAAGTTCGCCCCGGAGACGTTCAACGACCTCGTCATCGACATCTCGCTCTTCCGGCCGGGCCCGGTGAAGTCCGACATGGTGACCCCGTTCCTGCGCGCCCGGCAGGGGTGGGACGACGCGCAGTACCTGCACCCCTCGCTCGAGCCGGCGCTGCGCGAGACGTGCGGCGTCGTCGTGTTCCACGAGCAGGTGCTCAAGATCGTCTCGGTCGTCGCCGGGTGCACGCTCGCCGAGGCCGACGAGGTGCGCCGCGCGCTCGGGTCCCCGGCCGGCCAGGAGGAGGTCCGGGCCTGGCTGCGCCCGCTCATGCGCGAGCGCGGCTACGACGCGGCGACGACCGACCGGATCTGGGAGGTGCTCAAGGCGTTCGCGTCGTTCGGGTTCTGCAAGGCCCACGCCGCGGCGTTCGCGCTGCCGACCTACCACTCGGCCTGGCTCAAGGCGCACCACCCGGCGGCCTTCCTCGCCGGGGTGCTCACCCACGACCCCGGGATGTACCCCAAGCGGCTCATCCTCGACGACGCCCGCAACTTCGGGATCGCCGTGCTGCCGCTCGACGTCAACGCCTCCGGCTCGACGTACCGGGTGGAGAAGGTGGCGTGGTGGGACGAGCCGCCGCCGCGCATCCTCGACCAGGTCGACGCCGAGCCGCCGTCCCGCTCGGCGACCGGCGACGGCGACGACGGCGACGACGGCGACGACGGCGACGCGGAGCCCGCGACCCCGCGTCCCCGGCCGGAGGCGGGCCTGCCCGACGCCCGGTCCTACGGCATCCGGCTGTCCCTGGCCGACGTCAAGGGGATCAGCGAGGCGGAGGTCGCGCGGATCGTCGCGGGCCGGCCGTACCACGGGCTCGCCGACTTCTGGCACCGCGCGCAGGTGTCCCGCCCGGTCGTCGAGCGGCTCGTCATCGCCGGCGCCTTCGACTCCCTCTACGGGATGGGGTCGCGGCTGCCGGTCCGCCGCCGCGGCACGGTGACCCGGCGCGACCTGCTCCTGCAGGTCGGCGAGCTCGACCGGTGGACCCGCTCGGTGGCCGCGGGCCGGCCCGCGCCG
>JBQGCR010000006.1:0-2430 GCA_052038585.1 Kineosporiaceae bacterium | reverse complement strand
GCTCGCCCGCAGCGTCGTCGGGTGCACCTGGACCGTCGTGGACACCGGCGAGACCCAGGTGTCGAGCACCTCGTCGTCGACGAAGCCCTGCACGCTGCACCCGGTCGGGCAGCCGCGGGTCCGCGCCCGGGCGACGAGCTCGGCCTTGCGCGCCGCCGGGTCGAGCTGCTGGCCCTGCCGCAGGTCGACGAGCAGCTGCGGCACGCGCAGCGGCTCGGCGACGGGCGTCACGAGACGGACTGGGGCTCCGGTGCCGGCGCGGACCGCCGACGCGCTGACGGCCCCGTCCAGCACGACCCGGTCACCGGCCCGCTCCGCGGGCGTGACGTTCCGGACGCCGACGACCTGACCGACCCGCGCGGTGACGACGGCGACGACCCGGCGGTTGCCGGGCGCGAGGGCCGCGAGGTCGACCACGGCACGGCGGACGCCCTCGACCTCGACGGCCAGGACGCCGGTGCCGGGACCGGTCGCCGCGACGATGCCGACGTCGGCCGGGCCGTCCGGCGTCCGGCCGCCGACCGTGATCTCCGCCCGGTCGCCGGCCGTGGTGCTCGACGCGGCGAGCGTCTCGGTCGCCTTCGGCTCGACGAGCGTGGTCCACGACCCCGTCAGCGCGAAGGCCGACTCCGGGGCGTACGACGCGGCGCCCCCGCCCGCGGTCTCGACGCGCCCGTCGAACGCGACGTACCCGTCGAAGAAGTCCCCGGGCTCGAGGTTCCTCGTGATGCGGTCGACCACGGCGAGGGTGACCGGCCCGCTCGTCGGCGGGTGCTCCGCGAGGCGCACCCGGGAGTCGCCCGTGCGGTCCGCCCACGCCTGGTCGAGCGTGCAGCCGAGCGAGCAGTCGGCGAACCGGGCGACGACGCGGCGGGCGACGTCACCGGGCTCGGCGGGGACGGTCTGCCCCGGGACGAGCGACACCGTGACGACCGGCGGCGGCACCGCGGCCGCCGCGGGGCCCGCCCCGGCGACGAACGCGGCCGCCGACAGGGACGCGAGGGCGAGAGCGACGACCCCGCTCCTCGGGCGGCGCGACGGCTGAGGCATGGCGGTCCCCCGTCCGGCCCGGCTCACCGCGTCCCCGTGACGACGGCGCCGGACCACGCGGCGCAGCCTAGCGATCAGCTCCGGCACCGGGCGGGCGGGTCTCGTCGTCCGGCGGCAGCTCGCACCAGCGCTGGACGACGAACCCCGCGACGCAGACGGCGACGGCCGCCAGGGCCGCGAGGCCGGCGACGACGAGCCGGGTCAGGCGGTCCCCCACGAGGTCGGGCAGCAGGACGAGGCCCTGCGCGGCGTACCAGCCGGCGAGCAGCGCCCCGCCGTAGGCGGCGGCCTTGGCGAGCACGAGCGTGCGCATGGCGACGAGCGGGTCGAGCCGGGTCGTCCGCTCGCCGCGGACCCAGCGGCGCACCGGCAGGCCGAAGGCGACGACGACGGCGGCGAGCGCGGCCGTCGCGACGGCCGCCGCCCAGGGCAGCGGCGGCAGCGTCCGGGCCGAGCGGTCGAGCAGGCCGAGCAGCGCCCAGAAGAACGCGACGGCGCCGGCGCCGAGCCCGAGCGCGACCCGGACCCGCGCCGGCCGGTACGACCCGGTCATGCAGGCACGTGCAGCACCAGGTCGTCGCGCCGGACGACGGCCTCGGCGTCGGGCAGGCCGGCGAGCAGGCCGGCCACCGGCAGCAGCCCGTCGGGCGTCGGCAGGACGGCGTCGCCGTCGACCGCGAGCCACGGGGTGAGGACGAAGGCCCGCTCGTGGGCGCGCGGGTGCGGCAGCTGCAGGTCGGCGCCGGCGGCGACGAGGTCGCCGTAGGCGACGATGTCGACGTCGAGCGTGCGCGGGCCCCACCGGACGACGCGCTTGCGCCCGTGGTCGGCCTCGACGCTCTGGCCGGCGGCGAGCAGGCCGAGCGGGCTCAGCCGGGTGCGCGCCAGGACGACGGCGTTGAGGTACTCCGGCTGCTCCGGGCCGCCGACGGGCGCGGTCTCGTACACCGGGGAGACGGCGTCGACCCGGACCCCCTCGAACGCGGCGAGCGCGTCGACGGCCGACTGCAGCGTCGCGAGCCGCTCGCCGAGGTTCGCGCCGAGGGCGACGACGACCCGGACCGGACCGTCCGGCTCCTCGTCGAGGGCGAGGGCGTCCGCAGCGGTGCTCACCCGTGCAGCTCCTTCCTGGTCCGGCGGACCGACACGGTGACGTCGCCGAAGGTCTCGGTGATGGGGGCCTGCGGCTTGTGGACGGTGACGTCGACGGCGACGACGAGCGGGCTCTCGACGCACACCTGCGCCACCGCCGCCGCGAGCGTCTCGAGGAGGTCGAACGGCTCGCCGCGGACGACGTCGGCGACGGTGGTCGCGAGCTCGCCGTAGTGCACCGTACGGGCGAGGTCGTCGGTCTGCGCGGCGGGCCGGGTGTCGAGGTGG
>JBQGCR010000005.1:0-2092 GCA_052038585.1 Kineosporiaceae bacterium | reverse complement strand
TCAGCGAGCGACTCGACCCGCTCCTCCACGAGCCGGCGGATCTGCAGCCCCTCTCGCTCGGGGACGAGCCGCGTTCCCGCTGCGAGCAGCTGGCCGACCGCGGCCTCGCAGCCGACCCGGCTGAAGATGAACGTGATCGCGGGGAGCAGACCCTCGCGCTCCAGGTCGAGCACGACCTCGGCCCGCGTCGCGCCCCCGGCCGGCCGGCTGCCCCGGGCGAAGCCGCGGCCACCCGCTCCCCCACCGGGACCGCGGGGGGCGGCGTGGTCGCGACGCCCACGGCCCCCGCGGTGTCCGCCCCCCGAGGGCCCGCCCAGCCGACGCGCGTCCTCGGCGTACCGGCCGCGCTGCTCGGCGTTCCGGATCGCGTGGAGCAGGTCCGGGTTGACCCGGTTGCCGGCGAAGAGGTCGAACATCGTCGTGCCGACGAGCATGTGCTGGAAGAGCGGCACCGGCCGGTGCTCGGAGACGACGACCTCGTGGTTGCCGCGGACCTCGGCCAGCCACGCACCGAACTCCTCGGCGTTGCTGACCGTCGCGGAGAGGGACACGACCTGCACCGACTCGGGCAGGTGGATGATGACCTCCTCCCAGACCGCGCCGCGGAACCGGTCGGCGAGGTAGTGCACCTCGTCCATGACGACGAAGCCGAGCCCGGTGAGCGTCGAGGAGCCCGCGTACATCATGTTGCGCAGGACCTCGGTCGTCATGACGACGACCGGCGCCTCGCCGTTGACCGAGCTGTCGCCGGTCAGCAGGCCGACGTTCTGGGCCCCGTGGACGCGCACGAGGTCGTGGTACTTCTGGTTCGAGAGGGCCTTGATCGGCGTCGTGTAGAACGCCTTCCGCCCGGTGGCCAGGGCCAGGTGCACGGCGAACTCGCCGACGATCGTCTTGCCGGCGCCCGTCGGGGCCGCGACGAGCACGCCCTTGCCGGCCTCGACCGCCTCGCAGGCCTGGAGCTGGAAGTCGTCGAGGGGGAAGTCGAGGGCGGCGGTGAAGCGGCCGAGCTCGGTCCGCTCCCGGCGGGACCGCGCCTGCGCCGCGGCGTACCGCTCGGCGGGACTGGGCATGGCCTCAGGCTACGTCAGGGGTGCGTCACCGCAGGGCGCCGCGGGTCAGGCGAGGACCGACACCGCCCCGGGCACGGCCTCGACCTCGAGCGGCAGCGGGCCGAACCGCTCGCCGTCGGCGTACCCGACGATGCCGGTGGCCTCCAGCGCGACGCGGCGGGCGCGCAGCACCTCGACCGCCGGGTGGCCGACGTGTCCACCGCTGAAGACCTTCGGGAACACGCGCAGGAACTCGGGCACCGGGAGGCGGTGCAGGACGAGGACGTCGAGCAGCCCGTCGTCGAAGCGGGCGTCGGGCGTCACCCGCATCCCGCCGCCGTAGGAGGGTCCGTTGCCGACCGCGACGAGCATCGCCTCCGTCTCGTGCCGCTCGCCGTCGAGGGTCAGCGCGTACGGGATGGGTCGGAAGACGGGCAGCTCGCGGACGATCGCGAGGTTGTAGCGCATCCGCCCCTTCGGCCAGCGCCACTGGTTGGCCCGCTCGTTGACGACGGCGTCGAAGCCGGCGGCGAGGACCCCGAGGAACCACCGCTCCTCCCCCGATGCCGTCACGTGCCGCGCGGCGTCGACGGCCCGCGTGCGCCCGGCGAGGATGCGCTCGACCGCCGCGGCCGCGTCGCGCACCGGCAGGCCGAGCTCGCGGGCGATGTCGTTGCCGGTGCCCGCGGCGACGACGCCCAGCGGGATGCCCGTGCCGGCGACGAGGTTCGCCCCGAGGTGGACCATCCCGTCACCGCCGGCGACGACCAGCGCGTCGACGGAGCGTTCCGCGACGGCCGCGCGGCCGTGGGCCAGGGCCCCGACCGCGTCGGCGGCGGAGAGGTCGACGACCTCGGCCCCGGCGGCCCGCAGCAGGGTCAGCGCCTCGACCCCGACGCGGGCCCCGGTGTTCTTGCCCGACGTGGGGTTGACGACGACGCCGACGCGCACGGCGCTCAGAGCGGCGAGGCCTCGGTGTCGTCGACGTCGAGCCAGTCCGGCCGGTTGGCGGCCTTGCGCTTGTCGAGGACACGGCAGAC
>JBQGCR010000004.1:0-7505 GCA_052038585.1 Kineosporiaceae bacterium | reverse complement strand
CGGCGGGATCTGGCCGGGAGTCGGCGGGGAGGGGGGCGGGGGAGGGGGGTCAGGGGGGTAGGCGGCGCCAGTAGACGACCTTGTCCTCGTCGGGGCCGTAGAACTCGCGGACCGTCGCCTCGTGGGTGAAGCCGCGGGCGGCGTAGAACGCCCGGGCGCCCGCCTGGGCCGGGGCCGACGACGTCTCGACGAGCAGCACCCGGGCGCGGCCGGCGAGCCGGTCGACGAGGGTGCCGACGAGCGCGGTGCCGACGCCGCGCGCCTGGGACGCCGGGTCGACGGCGAGGAACCACAGGTTCCACACGCGGTCCCCGAAGGGCTCCGGGCCGCAGTACGCCGCACCGGCGACGGCGCCGTCGTCGGCGTCCGCGACGAGCCAGACGACGTCCGGCCCGCCGAGGGTCGCGTCGACGACCTCGGCGAAGCCGACGACGTCGTCCGGCCCGAAGAGCCCGCTCGAGACGGCGACGCGCAGGACCGCGTCCCGGTCGGCCGGCGTCCCCGCGCGGACGTCCATGCTCAGCGGTAGTTGACGAACTGCAGGGCGACGTCGAGGTCCTTGCCCTTGAGCAGGGCGATGACGGACTGGAGGTCGTCACGGCTCTTGGCCGAGACCCTCAGCTCGTCGCCCTGGATCTGGGCCTTGACGCCCTTCGGGCCCTCCTCGCGGATGATCTTGCTGACCTTCTTCGCGTCCTCCTGGCTCAGCCCCTCCTTGAGGGACGCCTCGATGCGGTACTCCTTGCCCGAGGGCTTGGGGTCGCCGGCGTCGAGGGACATGAGCGAGACGCCGCGCTTGATGAGCTTGTTCTCCAGCACGTCGAGGACGGCCTTGACCCGGTCCTCGCTGTTCGCCTTCATGAGGATCGTGTCGCCGCTCCACGCGACGGACGCGTCGACGCCCTTGAAGTCGTACCGCTGGGCGATCTCCTTGGCCGCCTGGTTGACGGCGTTGTCCACCTCCTGGCGGTCCACCTTGCTCACGACGTCGAACGACGAGTCGCCGGCCACGCTTGGTCCTCCTCGCAGGGATCGGGTCGGGCGCCGGATTCGGCGCACCGGTTCGGGCTTGCTATCCTGGCATCCGCCGACGGGGCTCGCCCCGGCAGGCGAACGGCGGGTTGCCCGAGTGGCCAAAGGGAGCAGACTGTAAATCTGTCGGTGTACGCCTACGTAGGTTCGAACCCTACACCCGCCACACACCACGAGAACGGCCCCGGACCTCACGGTCCGGGGCCGTTCCCGTTGCGGGGCAACGGCTCTCAGACGACGCCGATCGGACCCTCCTGCGGCCCCTCCTCGCCGGCCGGCTGCACCGACAGGGACGGGAAGTCGGCGAGGTCGCCCTCGGCCTCGGCGTCCCACTCCGGGAAGACGAGGTCGGTCTGCAGGTACAGGCAGACCAGCCGGGCCAGGTGCTCCAGCGAGCGCAGGTGGGTCCGCTCGTGCCCGTGCGTCGCGTCCGTGCCGAAGCCGAGCAGCGCGACCCGGGCGTGCGCGCCGGCCTCGAGCGCGGCGGCGACGTCGGAGCGGTAGAAGTCGAAGACGTCGCGGACGACGTCGACCCCGTGCTCGACGCCGAGCGTCGCCAGGCGCCGGGTGAGGTGGTAGTCGAACGGCCCGACGCCGTCGCCCATGGCGACGGTGACGGCGTCCTCGCGGGACTGCTGGCCGGGGGCGACGACGGCGGCGTCCACCGAGACGATCTCGGCGACGTCCGGGTCCAGCCCGTGGCTCGCCCCGTGCCCGACCTCCTCGGTGCACGTGACGAGCAGGTGCGCCCCGACCGGCGGCCGGACCCCGGAGTCGACGACGGCCTTGAACGCCGCGAGCACCGCCGCGACGCCCGCCTTGTCGTCGAGGTGGCGGGACTTCACCCAGCCGCCCGGGGTGAGCACCGGCGCGGTGAGGTGCGCGACGAAGTCCCCGACGTCGATGCCGAGCGCGCGCAGGCCGGCGGCGTCCGTGACGGGCTCGTCGACGCGCACCTCGACGAGCCCCCAGCCGACGCCCTGCCGGTCGACGTCGTCGTTGTACCGGTGCCCGCTCGCCTTGAGCGGCAGCACCTGCCCGGTGACGACGCGCTCGAGGTCGTCGGTGTAGACCCGCACGTGCGCGCCCTCGGAGAACCGGGCGCTGTGCGTGCCGACGGGTGAGACCTCGAGGCGGCCGTTCTCCTTGAGCCGCTTGACGACCATCCCGATCGTGTCGGTGTGCACGACGACGGCGCGGTCGGCGCCGCTGCGCCGCACCCCTGGCAGCGACGCGCTGATCGCGCCGCGACGGGTCACGGTGGACGCCAGGCCGAGGTCCAGCAGGCGCTCGCCGACGTACTGCATGACGTGGTCGGTGCGTCCGGTCGGGCTGGGGATCTCGAGCAGTTCGAGGAGCACCCGGGTGAGGTACGCGGTGTCGATCTTCAGGTCGACGGGTGCTTGGGACGGTGACGGCATCGGTGAGGGCATCTCCTCGGGGGGTGGCTCAGGGGGTCGGGGCGTCGTCGTCGACGTTCTCGCGTGCCGCCGCAGGCTGCCACAGCCGCGGTGGCGCCTTCGTGCCGGGGAAGAGCAGGTCGACGAACTTCTCGACGACCGGCTGCGGCTCGTGGTTGGCCAGGCCCGGCCGCTCGTTCGCCTCGACGAAGACGTACGACGGGGACGACGGCGACTCGACGAGCAGGTCGAGCCCGGTCACCGGGATGCCGATCGCCCGGCTCGCGGCGACGCACGCGGCGACGAGCTCCGGGTGCAGGTCCGGCGTCACGTCGTGGATCGTCCCGCCGGTGTGCAAGTTCGCCGTCCGGCGCACCTGGATCACCTCGCCCTGCGGCGGCACGTCGGTCATCGCCCACCCGGCGGCCGCGACGACGTCCCGCGTCGTGTCGTCGAGCGGGATCCGGGACTCCCCGCCGGTCGCGGCGGCCCGGCGCCGGCTGTGCCGGGCGACGAGCTCGGTGACGTCGTGGACGCCGTCGGCGACGACCGTCGCGGGCCGCCGGACGGCGGCGGCGACGACCTCGTGGTCGACGACGAGCACCCGCAGGTCCTCGCCCGGGCACATCTCCTCGATGAGGACGTCCGGGCAGAACCGCTCGGCGAGCTCGACGGCGGCGAAGAGGTCGTCGACGTCGTCGACCCCGACGGTGATCCCGCGGCCCTGCTCGCCGCGGGCGGGCTTGACGACGACCCGGCCGACCTCGCCGAGGAAGGCGGAGTCGCCCTCGTCCCCGGTCGCCGTGCGGCCCCGGGCCACGGCGAGCCCGGCCTCGCCGAGGATCCGCCGGGTGACCCGCTTGTCGTCGCAGCGGCTCATGGCGACCGCCGACGTCAGCTCGGACAGGGACTCGCGGGTCAGCAGCGTCCGGCCGCCGTGGGTGAGGCGCAGCTCGCCCCACGCCGGGTCGGTCACCTCGACCCGGATCCCGCGGCGCATCGCCTCGTCGGCGATGATCCGGGCGTACGGGTTGAGGCCGTCGTACCCGTCCGGCGTCGTCGGCAGGAAGAGCCGCTCGTTGATCGGGTTCTTCCGCTTGACGCACAGCGTCGGGGTCCGGACGAAGCCGAGCCGCTGGTAGAACCGGATCGCGCCCTCGTTGTCGGCGAGGACGGACAGGTCCACCCACGCCCGGCCGCGTGCGGCGAGCCGGTCCGCGAGGTCGAGCAGCAGCGCCTGGCCCGTCCCCGGCGGGGCCACCTGGGGGTCGACGGTGAGGCACCACAGGCTCGTGCCGCCCTCGGGGTCGCGGGAGGCCCCGGCACGGCGCAGCACCTCGACGTGGTCGACGCCGGTGACCGTCCCGACGACGCGGCCCGTCGCGTCCTGCGCGACGAGGTGGACGAAGCCCGCCTCGCGCGCGTTCGCGACGAGGACGTCGACCGGCGCCGTCACCATCGCGTTGCGCGTGTAGATGCCGTTGACCTGCTCGGCGTCGTCCTCGCCCTCGAGCGGACGGACGACGACGCCGGGCACCTCGCGGCCCTCGTCCGGCAGCCCGGCCCGCAGGTCGAGCCGGAAGGTCAGCGACGGGTCGATGAAGAGCTCGTCGGGCCGGCGCGCGACGAGCACGTGCGGGTCGGCGAGGTAGATGCAGATGTCCCGCGACCCCTCGGCCTCGGCGCGCAGGACGTCGGCGACGTCCTGCGGCCGGGCGAACGTCTGGCCGAACACGAGCCGGCCCCAGCCGCAGTCGAGGACGACGCCGGCACCGCCCTCCCGCGGCCGGGCCGGCGAGGCGTCGACCGGGTCCCCTCCGGCGCCGACCTTCTCGCGCGCCTGGTCCGTGCGCGGCTCAGACACCTCGGACACCTCAGACACCGTGGTCCTGCAGCCACATCTCGAGCAGGCCGAGCTGCCAGAGCTTGTTGCCGCGCAACGGGGTGAGCTCGGAGTTCGGGTCGGCGAGGAGCGCGTCGACGTACTCCGGCCGGAACAGCCCGCGCTCGCGGGCGGCGGGGGCCTGGAGCGCGTCGACGACCCGGTCGAGCACCTTGCCCTCGAGGTGGGTGACGCCCGGCACGGGGAAGTAGCCCTTCGGGCGGTCGATGACCTCGTGCGGCAGCACGCGCCGTCCGATGTCCTTGAGCACGCCCTTGCCGTCCTGGGCGAGCTTGAGCTCCGGCGGGCACGCGCCGGCGAGCTCGACGAACTCGTGGTCGAGGAAGGGCACGCGGGCCTCGAGCCCGTGCGCCATCGTCATCGAGTCGACCCGCTTGACCGGGTCGTCGACGAGCATGACCTCGGTGTCGATCCGCAGCCCGGCGTCGACCGCCGTCCCGGCGCCGGCCCGCGCGAAGTGCGCCGCGACGTACTCGCGCGCCGGGTCGGCACCGCCCAGCGCCGCGAACCAGTCGGGGGACAGGACGTCGCGCAGCCCGGCGAGGTCGCGGTCGAAGAAGGCGGACGCGTACGTGCCGAGCGCGGCGTCGGGACCGACGGCGGCCAGCGGCGGGTACCAGTGGTAGCCGCCGAGCACCTCGTCGGCGCCCTGCCCGGACTGCACGACCTTGACGTGCCTGGCCACCTCCGCGCTGAGCAGGTAGAAGGCGACGCAGTCGTGGCTGACCATCGGCTCGGGCATCGCCGCGACGGCGGCCTCGAGCGGCGGGAGGAGGTCCTGCGCGGCGATCCGGATCTGGTGGTGGTCGGTGCCGAACTCGCGGGCGACGACGTCGGAGTAGCGGAACTCGTCGCCCTCGCGGCCGCCGACGCTCTCGAAGCCGATCGAGAAGGTCGCCAGCCCGCGCTGGCCCTGCTCGGCGAGCAGGGCGACGACGAGGCTGGAGTCGAGCCCGCCGGACAGGAGCACCCCGACGGGGACGTCGGCGACCATCCGGCGCTTGACGGCCGTCGTCAGCGAGGCCTGGAGCGCGTCCTGCCAGTCGACGTCCGACCAGCCGGTGTGCGCGGCGTCCCGCTCGAACGCCGCGCGCCAGTAGACGTGCTCGTGCATCGAGCCGTCGGGCTCGTAGACCCGCACGGTCGCCGGGGGCAGCTTGCGGACGCCGGCGAGGATCGTCCGCGGCGGCGGGACGACGGCGTGGAAGGACAGGTAGTGGGCCAGCGCTACCGGGTCGAGGGAGGTGTCGACGTCGCCGGCCGCGAGCAGCGCCGGCAGCGTGCTCGCGAAGCGCACGACGCCGGGGGTCTCCGCCAGGTAGAGCGGCTTGATGCCGAGCCGGTCGCGGGCCAGCACGAGCCGGCCGCTGTCCCGCTCGACGATCGCGACGGCGAACATCCCGACGAGGTGGTCGACGAAGCCGGTGCCCCACTGCGTGTACGCCTTGAGGATCACCTCGGTGTCGCTCGTCGACCAGAACCGGTGACCGAGGCCCTCGAGCTCGCGGCGCAGCTCGTGGTGGTTGTAGATGCAGCCGTTGAAGACCGCCGAGAGCCCCGAGTAGGGGTCGACGACCGGCTGCGCGCCCGCCTCGGTGAGGTCGATGATCCGCAGCCGGCGGTGGCCGAGCGCGACCCGCCCCCCGGACCACGAGCCGCCGCCGTCCGGGCCCCGGTCCGCCATGGTCGCCGCCATGCGGTCGACGGCGGCGACGTCGGGCGGGCATGAGTCGAGACGTAGTTCTCCGGCGAGTCCGCACATGCCTTATGAGACTGCCAGAAGTCCGGCGAAAGGTCGCCCGCAGCGTCCCCGCGAGGCCGCCGGCGGCGGCTGCAAGGGCGCTGCCACCGCCCTGCAAGCGCCGGCCCGGACGGTAGGGGCATGACCACGACGACCACTCGCACCCACCAGACCGCCGACCACGTCCTCGACCTCCTCGGCCGCCGGCTCGCCGGGGCCGTCCACCGGCCCGGCAGCGACGGCTACGGCCGGCTCGTGACCCCCTTCAACCTCGCCGTCCCCGTCCGCCCGCTCGCCGTCGTCGAGGCCCGCGAGGCCCGCGACGTCGTCGAGGCCGTCCGGTTCGCCCGCCGGCACGGCCTCCAGGTCGGCGTCCAGGCGACCGGCCACGGCGTCCCCGAGTCCTACGACGGCGCGCTCCTCGTGCACACCGGCGGGCTCGACGAGTGCACCGTGCACCCCGACGGCCGCGCCCGGGTCGGCGCCGGCGTGCGCTGGCAGCGCGTGCTCGACGCCGCCGGACCGCTCGGGCTCGCCCCGCTCGCCGGCTCCTCGCCGCACGTCGGCGTCGTCGGCTACACGACCGGCGGCGGCGTCGGGCCGCTGGCCCGCACGTTCGGCTTCGCGTCCGACCGGGTGACGGCCGTCGAGCTCGTCACGGGCGACGGCGTCCTGCGCCGCTGCACGGCGACCGAGCACGCCGACCTGTTCTGGGCCGTGCGCGGCGGCAAGGCGGCCGCGGGCGTCGTCACCGCGCTGGAGTTCGACCTCGTGCCGGTCGCCGGCCTCTACGCGGGCGCGCTGTACTTCGGCCCCGACGACGTCCGGACCGTCCTGCACGCGTGGCGGCGCTGGTGCCCCGGGCTGCCGGAGCGGGCGACGACGTCGGTCGCCGTCCTCCAGCTCCCGCCGCTGCCCGGCGTCCCCCCGCAGCTCGCCGGCCGGACGACGCTCGCCGTGCGCTTCACGTGGGTCGGCGACGCCGCCGCGGGGGAGGCGGCGCTCGCGCCGCTGCGCGCCGCGGCGACCCCGGTGCTCGACGCGGTGGCGCCCCTGCCGGTCGAGGCGCTCGGCGCCGTCCACGCCGACCCGGTCGACCCGATGCCCGTCCACGAGGACGCCGACCTGCTCACCGACCTCACCGACGAGGCCGTCGAGCTCCTCCTCGCCGTCGCCGGACCCGGCGCCGGCTCACCGCAGGCGATGGTCGAGATCCGCCAGCTCGGCGGGGCCCTGGCCCGGGCGCCACGCACCCCGTCCGCCCTCTGCCACCGGGACGCCGCGTACTGGCTCCTCGTCGTCGGCGTGCCCGCCGGGCCCCAGGGCGCGCAGGTGCCCGAGCATGCGCGGGTGCTGCGCGAGGTCCTCGCGCCGTGGGCGACCGGGGCGACGCTGCCGAACCTCGCCCCCGGCACCGGCGGCGACCGGC
>JBQGCR010000003.1:0-4976 GCA_052038585.1 Kineosporiaceae bacterium | reverse complement strand
GCAGCGGCGCCCCGCTCGCGGTGCCCGGCCACCCCTCGTCAGGCGGCACGTCCGTGCGGGTGCCGCAGCGGGTGACGCGCAGCCCGAGGTAGCTCGCCTCGGTGACCGCCCCGGTGACGGCGATCCCCCAGTGCGCGCAGTCGGTCACCGTGACGCCCGCCCAGGTCTGCCCGGCCACCGGCACGTCCCCCGCCGAGGCGCGCACGCCGGTCCCGGCGACGTCGTGGACGACGAGGTCGCGCACGGTGAGCCCGTCCGCCCCGGCCAGGTCGACCGCGACGACCGTCGAGGCCGGCGACGGGTTCTCGGCCCGGTTGCCGTCCACCTCGAACCCGGCGAGGACGACGCCCGGGTTCGCGACCCGCGGGTCGGCGCACGCGAGCACCCCGCAGCCGCTGCCGCCGAGCACGCGCAGCACCGTCTGCCCCGGCGCGACCCCGAGGACCCGCCGCCGGCCGCCGGCGGGGACGAGCAGCGGAGCGTCGAGCAGGGCCGTCCCCGAGCCGAGGGCGACGTCCCCCGCCGCGAGCACCCGGGCGATGGCGTGCCGGTCGATCTGCTCGGCGAGCGACGTCGCGGTCGGGAAGACCGCGCGGGCCTCGTCGAGGCTCGTGAAGCGCTCGGCGAGCGGGTGGGGCCGCCCGTCCATGACGGCGTCGGCGTGCTCGACGCCGGTGTCGGAGACGTCGACCGGCCGGTCCCGGACGACGGTCGCGCCGGCGGGTGCCGGTGCGGCGACCGCGACGGCCGCGACGGCCGGCAGCCCGACGCCCGCCGCGAGCAGCCCCCTGCGGGTCACCGCGGGCCCCGGGTGTGACGCCGTGTCCGGCGCCGCGACGCGGCTCGACGGGTTCGTGGTCCGGTTCGTGGTCCGGTGCGTGGTCCGGTGCATGGCTCACCCCGTGCGGGCGGTCCCCGTGCCCGCCCCGTGCGGGCCCCCCTGCGGCCGCACCCGCCGACGGACCGCGGCACCATGCTGCACCCGAACCGCCCCGCCCGGAGGCGCATTCGGGCAGGTCGTCGCCGCGGGGAGGCCGGGTCGACGCGCTGGGCACGCTCCCCGGTGCTTGTGTGGGACGTGCCGCTCGTGCGAGGAGGACGACCATGCTGCGTTCGGCCCGACCTGCCCCGGCGGCACGACCCGGCCGCCGCGTCGCCGCCGTCCTCGCCGTCCTCCTCGTCCCGACTGTCCTCGGCGGGGGGTCCGGACCCGTTGCGGCACAGGTGGTTCCGCCGGCTCCACCGCCGGCCGCCGCCGCCGCGCCGGACGTCCCCACGGGGTTCTCCGACACGCTCGTGTGGCGCGTCCCCTTCGTCACCGACATGGCGGCGCTGCCGGACGGGCGCCTCCTCCTCGCCTCGCAGCGCGGCCGGCTGCACGTCGTCACCGCCGCGGGCCGGCTGCTCGACGCCCCCGCGCTCGACCTGTCCGCCCGGGCCTGCACGAACTCCGAGCGCGGGCTGCTCGGCGTGAGCGCGCACCCGCGGTTCGCGAGCACCCGCTGGGTCTACCTCACCTGGACGCGCCGTACCGGCACCGGCTGCGACGGCGTCGCGGCGGTCAACCGGGTCTCCCGGTTCACCCTCGGTGGCGACGGCCGCGTGGTCCCCGGCAGCGAGGTCGTCGTCGCCGACCACATCCCCTCCCCCGCGGGCAACCACAACGCGGGCGACTCGCTCTTCGGGGCCGACGGCCTGCTCTACCTGTCCACCGGGGACGGCGGCTGCCAGCTCACCGACCCGACGCGGTGCGGCCCGCTCAACGCCAACGCCCGCCGGCTCGACGTGCCGCTCGGCAAGGTCCTGCGGGTGCGCGACGACGGGACGGTGCCGGCGACGAACCCGTGGGCGTCCGCCCCGGGGGCCCGGCGCTGCGTCGCCCCGGCCGGCCCCCAGCCGGGGACCGGGCCGTGCCGGGAGACCTTCGCGACGGGCCTGCGCAACCCGTTCCGGATGGCCGTGCGCCCCGGGACGAGCACGGTCCTCGTCAACGACGTCGGCCAGGGCGACTGGGAGGAGGTCGACCGGCTCGCCGCGGGCGCCGACTACGGCTGGAACGCCTGCGAGGGGCGCCACCGCACGGGCACGTCGGCGCCGTGCACCGCGGGGACCGTGCCGCCGGTCCACGAGTACGCGCACTCCTCGGGCTGCACGTCGGTCACCGGGGCGGCCTTCGTGCCCGCCGGCGCATGGCCGGCCGCGTACGACGGGTCGTACCTCTTCGCCGACTTCGCCTGCGGGAAGCTGTTCCGCCGCACCCCGTCCGGTGCCGTCTCCGTCTTCGCCGAGGGCCTCGCCTCGCCGGTCTCGCTGCTCTTCGGGCCCGCCCCCGGCGGCGGCCGGGCGCTGTACTGGTCGAGCTACACCGACGGCGTCCACCGGGTGACGGCGACGTCGGGGAACACGGCGCCGGTCGCCGACCTCACCGCCCGGCCGGACCCGGAGGACCCGATGGTCGTCGTCCTCGACGGCACGCGGTCCTTCGACCCCGACGGCGGCGACGCCGTCGCCTCGTACCGCTGGACCTTCGGCGACGGGACGGGCGCGACGACGACGACGCCCACCGTCCGCCACCGCTACGCCACGACCGCCGCCCGGACGGCGAGCCTCGTCGTCGTCGACGGCCGGGGCGCGCGCTCGCCGGCGGACGCCGTGCGCGTCGTCCCCGGCGACCTGCTGCCCGAGATCACGCTCACCGGCGCCGGACGGACCTACGGCGTCGGCGAGCCCGTCGTCCTCACCGCGACCGCCGTCGACCCCGAGGACGGCGTGCTGCCCGCGTCGGCGCTCACGTGGCTCGTCGAGCTCCACCACGACAGCCACCGCCACCCGCGGCTGGGACCGGTGACCGGCGGGTCGGTCCGGACGGCCTACCCGGCCCCGGAGGACGTGGCGGCCGCGGCGACGAGCTGGCTCGACGTCACGGTGAGCGCGACGGACTCGGCAGGGTTCACGCGCACCGTCCACCGGCGCGTCCTGCCCGCCACCGTGCCGGTCACGCTCGCGGCGCGGCCCTCCGGGGCGACGGTCCGGGTCAACGGCACGGCGGTGACGACGCCGCGCACGCTCACCGCGTGGCGCGGCTGGACCCTCGCGCTGCAGGCGCCCGACCAGGCGGTCGACGGGACGCCGCTGCGGTGCACCGGGTGGTCCGACGGCGGGGCGTGCTCCCACGACGTCGTCACCCCGGACGTCCCGCTGACGCTCACCGCGGCCTTCGCGCCGCGCTGAGCCGGACGGGCTTCCCCCGCCGGGTGCCCGGGAGCAGACTGGGCCCCTCACGAGCCAGGGGGGAACCGTGCGCAGCAGGACAGTCGGGTCGGTCCGTCGACGGGTCGCCCGGTCCGTCGTCGTCCTCCTCGTCGCCGTCGCGACGTCGGTCGCCGGGGCGGGCGCGGGGTCGGCCCACCCGGGTCACGGGACGGACGCCGCGCCGCAGGAGCACCGCGCGCAGGCCCCCGTCGTCGCCGCGAGCCTGCCGGCCGGGTTCTCCGACCGGGCCGTGTGGTCGGTCCCCGCCGTCACCGACATCGCGCCGCTGCCGGACGGGCGCATCCTCCTCGCCTCGCAGCCGGGGCAGCTGCGGGTGGTCGACGCCGCCGGGACGCTGCTCGCGGCGCCGGCCCTCGACGTCTCCGCGCGGGCGTGCACGAACTCCGAGCGCGGGCTGCTCGCCGTCGTCCCGCACCCCGCCTTCGCGACGAACCGGTGGGTCTACGTGACGTGGACCCGCCGTACGGGCACCGGCTGCCAGGGCGTCGCGGCGACGAACCGGGTCTCCCGGTACACGCTCGGGGCGGACGACCGGGTCGTCGCGGGCAGCGAGGTCGTCGTCGCCGACCACCTGCTCTCCCCCGCGGGCAACCACAACGCCGGCGACCTCGCCTTCGGCGCCGACGGCCTGCTGTACGTCTCTACCGGGGACGGAGGCTGCCAGCTCACCGCCCCGACGCGGTGCGGCAACCTCAACGCGAACGCCCGCCGGCTCGACGTGCCCCTCGGCAAGCTGCTGCGGCTCAAGCCCGACGGGACGGTCCCGACGAGCAACCCGTACGCCGCCGCGCCGGGGGCCCGGCGCTGCACGCGACCGTCCGGACCGGACGCCGGGACCGGGCCCTGCCGGGAGACCTTCGCCTCCGGGCTGCGCAACCCGTTCCGGATGGCCGTGCGGCCGGGCACGAGCACGGTGTGGCTCAACGACGTCGGGCAGACCTCGTGGGAGGAGGTCGACGAGGCCGTCGCCGGGGCGGACTTCGGCTGGAACCTCTGCGAGGGCACCCACCGCACGGGCACCTCCGAGCCGTGCGTGGCGGCCGGGACGACCGCGCCGGTGCTCGAGTACTCGCACGCCGACGGCTGCACGTCGATCACCGGCGGGGCGTTCGTGCCGTCCGGCATGTGGGGCGCGCTCGCCGGGTCCTACCTGTTCGCCGACTACGTCTGCGGGACGGTCTTCCGGCGCGACGGCGCCGGCAACGTGACGCCGTTCGCGACCGGGCTGGACTCGCCCGTGGCGCTGGCCGTCGGGCCGAGGCCGGGCGGCGGCCGGGCGCTGTACTGGTCGAGCTTCGGCTCCGGCACCGTCCACCGCGTCGTCGCGACGAGCGCGAACACCGCCCCGACGGCGGTCGTGACGGCGTCCCCCGACGAGGCCGACCCGCTGACGGTCGCCTTCGACGGCAGCCGGTCCTCCGACCCGGACGGCGGCGACCGCGTCGCGTCGTGGCGCTGGACCTTCGGCGACGGGACGACCGCGACGACGACGGTGCCCACGGTGCGACACCGCTACAGCGGCACGACGCCGAGGACGGCGTCCCTCGTCGTCGTCGACAGCCGCGGTGCGGCCTCGGCGTCGGTGCCGGTCCGGGTCGTCCCGGGCGACCGGCTCCCCGTCGTGACGATCACCGGGGCCGACGCGACCTACGGGGTCGGCGAGCGGGTGACCCTCTCCGCGACGGCCGTCGACCCGGAGGACG
>JBQGCR010000002.1:0-3624 GCA_052038585.1 Kineosporiaceae bacterium | reverse complement strand
GACGGACTACGACGGCGCCCGCGCCCAGCACCTGCCGGCGTTCACCGCGTTCTTCCACGCGATGCTCGCGCAGGGCGTGCACCTGCCGCCGAGCGCCTTCGAGGCCTGGTTCCTCTCCGCCGCCCACGACGACGCGGCCCTCGACCGTGTGGTGCAGGCCCTGCCCGCGGCGGCCCGGGCCGCCGCGAGCGCCTGAGAGGATCAGGTCATGAGCGAGCGGACCACCGTGCACCTGCTGCGCCACGGCGAGGTGCACAACCCCGAGAAGGTCCTCTACGGGCGGTTGCCCGGCTACCGCCTGTCCGACCTCGGGCTGCAGATGGCCGACCGGGCGGCGACCTTCCTCGCCGACCGCGACGTCGTCCACGTCGTCTCCTCCCCGCTCGAGCGGGCCCGGCAGACCGCCGCCCCCGTCGCGGCGACGCACGGGCTCGAGGTGACGATCGACGAGCGGGTCATCGAGTCCGAGAACGTCTTCGAGGGCAAGCGGGTCGGCGTCGGGGACGGCGCGCTGTCCCAGCCGCGCTACTGGAAGCACCTGTGGAACCCGTTCACCCCGTCGTGGGGCGAGGCGTACGAGCAGGTCGCGGCCCGGGTGCTCGCGGCCGTCGCGACCGCCCGGGAGGCCGCCCGCGGCCACGAGGCCGTCGTCGTCAGCCACCAGCTGCCGATCTGGACCACCCGGCTCAAGGTCGAGCGCCGCCGGCTGTGGCACGACCCGCGCAAGCGGCAGTGCGCCCTCGCCTCGGTGACGAGCCTGCACTTCGACGGCGACCGGCTGACGTCGCTGTCCTACGCCGAGCCGTCGGCCGACCTGCTGCCCGGCGCGAACCCGGTGCCGGGGGCCTGATGAGCACCCGTCCCCGCCGCCGCGCCGTCGTCGCCGCCGCGCTCGCCGCCGCGGTGCTCTCGGGCTGCACGGGCACGTCCTCCGGGGGCGGGGACACGAACTTCGTCGCCGGGGACGGCACCCTGACCCGGGTGCCCGAGGACCGCCGCGGCCAGCCCGTCGACCTGTCCGGGACGACGGTCGACGACGAGACGCTCGACCTCGCGACGCTGCGCGGGAAGGTCGTCGTCGTCAACGTCTGGGGCTCGTGGTGCCCGCCGTGCCGCAAGGAGGCCCCGGACCTGCAGCGGGCCTACGAGCAGCTGCGGCCGAGCGGGGTCGAGTTCGTCGGCATCACCAACCGGGACACCAAGGCCGGCGCGCAGGCCTACGAGCGGTCGTTCGGCATCACCTACCCCTCGCTCTTCGACGCCGACGGCTCGATGCTCCTCGCCCTGCGCGGCGCCGTGCCGCCGTCCGCGATCCCGTCGACGCTCGTCCTCGACGCCCAGGGCCGGATCGCCGCCCGGGTGAGCGGCGCGACGACGGCGGCCACGCTCGTCGGGCTCGTCGAGGACGTCCAGGGGGCCGGCGCGTGAGAGGAGGGACGGCGTGAGCCAGACGGTGCTCTCGGGCAGCCTGCTGCTCGCGGTGCCCGTCGCCGTCCTCGCCGGGCTCGTCTCCTTCCTCTCGCCCTGCGTGCTGCCGCTCGTGCCCGGCTACCTCGGCTACGTCACGGGCCTGACCGGCATCGACCTCGAGCAGCAGCGCCGCGGCCGGATGGTCGCCGGCGTCCTGCTCTTCGTGCTCGGCTTCACGGCGGTCTACGTCGTCGTCGGCTGGACGGCGGGCGCCCTCGGCGCCGCGCTCCAGGAGCACGCGGTGACCCTTCAGCGGGTGCTCGGCGTCGCGACGATCGTCCTCGGCCTCGTCTTCGCCGGCTGGCTGCCCGGGCTCGGCGGCTCCCGGCGCCTGTCGGTCCGCCCGGCCGCGGGCCTGGCCGGCGCGCCGCTGCTCGGCGTCGTCTTCGGGCTCGGGTGGACCGCCTGCACCGGGCCGACCCTCGCCGCGATCGCCGCCCTCGGCGGGATCGGCGGCGACCCGGCGCGCGGCGCGCTCCTCGCGACGTTCTACTGCCTCGGCCTCGGGCTGCCCTTCGTCGCCGCCGCGCTCGCGTACCGGCGGGCCATGGCGGCCTTCGACGTCGTCCGCCGGCACCGGGCCGCCGTGACCCGCGCGGGCGGGCTCATGCTCGTCGCCGTCGGCGTCCTGCTCGTCAGCGGCGCGTGGGTCGAGCTGACCTCCCGGCTCGCCGGGCTCGTCGCCGGCTTCGTGACGGTGGTGTGATGACGGCGCAGGGCACGCGGACCGACGACGTCGTCCAGCCCCGGCTCGGGCCGCTCGGCTGGGCGCGGTTCGTCTGGCGGCGCCTGACGAGCATGAGCACCGCGCTGCTCCTCCTGCTCCTCCTCGCGGTCGCCGCCGTCCCCGGGTCGGTCTTCCCGCAGCGGCGGGTCAACCCGGCCCGGGTGAGCCTGTACCTGCAGGACCACCCGACGACCGGCCCGTGGCTGGACCGGCTCGGCTTCTTCGACGTCTACTCCTCGCCGTGGTTCGCCGCGGTCTACCTGCTGCTCTTCGTCAGCCTCGTCGGCTGCGTCGTCCCCCGCCTGCGCCAGCACGTGCGGGCGATGCGGGCCCGGCCGCCGCGCACGCCGCGCGCGCTGTCCCGGATGCCGGTGCACCGCACCCGGGTCGCCGCGGCCGGCGCGGACCCCGACGCGCTGCTCGCGGCCGCCCGGGAGGCGCTGCGCCGCCGGCGCTACCGGACGGCGGACGACGACGGCGCGGTCGCCGCCGAGCGCGGCCACCTCGCCGAGACCGGCAATCTGCTCTTCCACCTGTCGCTGCTCGGCATCCTCGTCGCGGTCGCGGTCGGCTCGCTGTACTCGTGGACCGGGCAGGCGACCGTCGTCGAGCGCGAGGGCTTCGCCAACACCCTGCCGATGTACAACGAGTTCCGGCCGGGGACCCGGGTCGACACCGACGCGCTCGCCCCCTTCTCCTTCACCCTGGACCGGCTCGACGTCGCCTTCGACGACCGGTCGACCGGCGCGCAGTTCGGCGCCCCGCGGCAGTTCGACGCGACCGTCACCGTGACCCCGCAGCCGGGTGCCGCGCCGCGCACGCAGGTCGTCCGGCCGAACCAGCCGCTCGACGTCGGTCCCGTGCGCGCGTTCCTCGTCGGCAACGGCTACGCACCCGTCGTCACGGTCCGGGACGGCTCGGGCCAGGTCGCCTTCTCCGGTCCGGTCGTCTTCAACCCGCGCGACGGCAACTACACCTCGACCGGCGTCGTCAAGGTGCCCGACGCCCGTCCCGGCCAGCTCGCCTTCCAGGGGTTGTTCCTGCCGACCGGCGTCATCAGCCAGACCCAGGGCCCGATCTCGGTCTTCCCGGACCTGCGCGACCCGCGCCTCGTGCTCACCGCGTGGGTCGGGGCGCCCGGCGAGGACGCGCTGGGCCTGGACTCGGGCGTCCCGCAGTCGGTCTTCGACTTCGACACCTCGCGGATGACCCAGCTCGAGGGCGACTCCGGGCCGCTGCGGATCGCGCTCGCCCCCGGGGAGAGCGTCGACCTGCCGGACGGCGCCGGGTCGGTGACCTTCGACGAGGTGCGCAGGTTCGCGGCCTTCGACGTGCACGACGACCCCTCGAAGGGCTGGGCGCTCGGCTCCGCGTTGGCCGCGCTCGGCGGGCTCATGCTCTCCTTGTTCGTGCGGCGCCGGCGGGTC
>JBQGCR010000001.1:0-2116 GCA_052038585.1 Kineosporiaceae bacterium | reverse complement strand
GCCGTCGGCCGTCGGCAGCGGCTCGTACGGGAAGACGCTCGGGTGGGCGTTGCCCATCCGGAACGGCACCGTCCCGCCGGCGACGACGGCGCTGGAGTGGTTGACCAGGCCGGACAGCGCCGACGAGAGCAGGTTGACCTCGACGTGCTGGCCCGCGCCGGTGGCGTTGCGGTGGTTGAGCGCGGCGAGGACGCCGATCGTCGCGTGCATGCCGGCCATGAGGTCGAAGACGCTGATGCCGGCCCGGAACGGCGGGCCGTCCGGGTCGCCGGTCAGGCTCATGAGGCCCGAGATCGCCTGGACGATGAGGTCGTAGCCGGGCAGGGACGCGCCCGCCCCGGAGCCGAAGCCGCTGATCGAGGCGTAGACGACGCCCGGGTTCGCGGCGCTCACGGCGTCGAAGTCGAGGCCGAAGCGGGCCAGCCCGCCCGGCCTGAAGTTCTCGACGACGACGTCCGCGCGCCGGGCGAGCTCGCGGGCCAGGCCCGCGTCGCCCTCGTCCTTGAGGTCGAGGGCGACCGAGCGCTTGTTGCGGTTGACGCCGAGGAAGTACGTCGAGACCCCGTCCGGCGTCGTCGGCGGCATCCACGTGCGGGTGTCGTCCCCGGCCGGTCCCTCGACCTTGACGACGTCCGCGCCGAGGTCGGCGAGCAGCATCGTGCAGTAGGGGCCGGCGAGCACGCGCGAGAAGTCGGCGACGAGCAGCCCGTCGAGGGGGCCGCTCACGCGGGCACCCCCGGGCGCAGGAGCGCGGTCACCCGGGCCAGCTCGTCGAGCATCGCGTCCGCCGCCGGCGCCAGGACGCCGTCCTCGCCGACCGTCCCGTCGTCGCGAAGGTGCCTCTCGCAGAACGGGATCGCCACGGTCTCGTACACGCACACCATCCGCAGGCAGGTCAGGACGGGTTTGAGCTGCTGCACGGCGCGGGTGCCCGCCGCCACGCCGCCGCTGTAGGACACGAACCCCACGGCCTTGTCCGCCCACTCGTGGTGGAGGAAGTCCAGGGCGTTCTTCAGCACGGCGTTGTAGCCGTGGTTGTACTCGGGGGTCACGAGGACGAAGGCGTCGCAGGCGTCGACGAGCGCGCTCCAGGCCCGCGTGTGCGCGTGCGCGTAGCGGCGCAGCTTGGGGTGCTCGGGCTCGTCGAGGAACGGCAGGGCGACCTCGGCGAGGTCGACGAGCGTGCCGTCGAAGGCGCCGTGCTCCGCGACCCGGCCGGTGAACCAGCGCCCGAAGGCGGGCCCGACCCGACCGGGTCGCGTGCTCGCGACGACGACCGCGAGGCGGGGGCGTGCCACCACGTCATCCCCCGTGCGTCGCGCCGGTCGCGAACTCGGTGTACTGGTAGGGGTTGTCGAGCACCTTCGACTCCGGGACGTCGGGGTTCATCCCCGCCCGCCACGTGTCGTCGCCGAGGGTCGAGCGCAGGAAGTCCACGGTCGAGGCGACGGCGTCCTTCGCCGAGCGGAGCTGGGCGAGGTCGACGAGGCGGCCCTCGCTCTTCACGACGCGGCCGTCCACGAGGACGGTGTGCACGTCGCCGCGCTGGGCCTGGAAGACGACGTGGCCGTAGGGGTTGAGGATCGGCGTCATCGCCGGGGACGCCTCGTTCTTGAGCAGGACGACGTCGGCCTTCTTGCCCACCTCCAGGCTGCCGACGAGGTGGTCCATGCCGAGGGCTCGCGCCCCGCCGCGGGTCGCCCACTCGACGACCTGCTCGGCGCGCAGGGCGTGGTGGGTCACCGTCTCCGCCTTCGCGTGCGCCTCGAGGTGCTCGCGGGACCGGTCGGCGGACAGCGTCGTCCGCATGGCGGAGAACAGGTCCCCGCTCCACCACACGCTCGTGTCCATCGACAGCGAGACGGGGATGCCGTGCTTGCGCAGGGTCCACGTGGGCGGGTAGCCCTGGCCCGCGCTCTGCTCGCTCTCGGTCGAGACCGACACCGAGCCGCCGGTGGCGGCGATGCGGTGGTACGAGTCGGCCGACAGCGTCGTCGCGTGCACGTAGATCGTCCTCGGCGTCGCGAAGCCGTTCTCGTGGATGAGCCGGATGCTGTCGTCGCCGGTCGCGCCCCAGACACCGGAGTGCGTCGAGACCGCGACGTCGAGCTCGCGG